>CAMCQT010000091.1 GCA_945877125.1 Candidatus Brevifilum fermentans
AGCGGGCGTAAAATCGTTGACTTGATCGCCGCGCCGCACAATTAGCAACAAGCCGATCAATTCATCCTCGCTGAGAACAGGAACCGCCACGGCCGCGGAGGCCATCAGTTCCGTCAAAATGGAGGGCGTCATGCGCTGATCGGTCTGCACTTGATTGGAAAACAAGGTGACCGGACGCGCCGTGATGCGATATGCGAGAACATCCGTTTCGGGGTAAATTACTTTCGATAAAAACAAAGCCTGTTCTGCATCGGTGATGGGTCCGCCGGCTACCAGAGGGGTGAAGCTCTGATCTTCACCAACCGTGTAAACATAACTCCCCGAAGCTTCGATGGCGTTATTCAACTCATTGGTAATGCGGCTGAACGCCTGTTGTAAGTTTTGCGTATATTGCCGGTCAAAAACCAAACCGGCAGATTCTGTGGGAAATTTATTCGGTAGCAAGGGTTATCTCCAAGCCAGTATTATAACTTGCCGGTATGTTTGACTGATGCAGATCGGGAAAAAGACTGATGGCTTTTCCAAGGTCACAAAAATCTTGGTAGTGGTCAAAGCGTAAGTGATGGATAAATTTGATATCCTCAGTGCTGCCCGTCAAAAGTCTTTTTTAACGCGAATGGCACGAATTAGGCGAATTTCGCAAATGTTTTTTGTTTTTCGCGCCACACCTGCACTGGCGTGCGGCGCAAGTGTTCGCTCCATTTGCGTAATTCGCGTTAAGTTTTTTCACTTCAACTTAACCACTACCAAAATCTTAAGGCGAATTACTTGAAAAGTGGGATGAACGCGATTTTTTCTTTCGCGCTTTTGAGTTAAGACTGCATCAAAGGGCTTTGGAATAACCATACCTCCAACATTCCTCTTACACGACCTCCACAAACTCTCCCATGCTCATCCACAATTCCTCCACAAAGGATTGATAAATTTAGCGCGTAAGAACAAACCCAATCAATCACTTACTGGAGATAAAAAATGAAAAAAGGTCCATTTATTTTGTTTCGCGTTCTTGGCGCCCTGCTCGTGCTCGGGCTGATTTTTGGCGCTGGCGCATTTAGCTACAAAGCAGGCATGATGCGCGGAATCGCTCAAGCTCCCGCCGTTGCCACAGCAATTGAAAAAGCCGCCGAAAGCGGACAAGCCGCACCCATCCCGCCGATGATGTACGGGCATTCCTATAGGTATGGCACTGGCTACGGCTACAACCCAATGTACAGTCCTCACCACTTCAACCCATTCGGTGCGATCTGCGGTTCCATCTTCCTCCTATTCCTCTTCCTCGGCTTCATGAAGATGATCTTCTTCCATGGAATGATGCACAGAGGCTGGGAAGGTCACCACAAGCATGGTCATTGGGGCAAGCACTGGGAAGGTGGTGTCCCGTCGATGTTTGAAGAGTGGCACAAACGCGCTCATGGTGAAAAGCCTGAAGCCGAAAGTAAAGATGAGAGCAAAGAGTAAAGAGTAAAAAGTGAGAAGTGAGAAGTTTCAGCCCAGTTTACACTGTTGCCAGAACTTCTCACTTTTTACTTCTCACTTCTCATCCTTCATCATTCATCCTTCATCATTCATCCTTCATCCTTTATACTATCCCCATGCAGGAACTTATCCTTGTTGTAGATGATGAACCCAAGATCGTGCGCCTCGCGCGTGACTATCTTGAAAAGAACGGATTCCGCGTTACCACTGCCGCGGACGGTCAATCTGCGCTGACAACTGCCCGCCGCGAAAAACCTGATTTGATCGTCCTTGACCTGATGCTCCCCGTGATGGACGGACGCGAAGTGTGCAAGATCTTGCGCCGCGAAAGCGATGTACCGATCATCATGCTCACCGCACTCGCCGAAGAAGTGGATCAGATCACAGGTCTCGAAATCGGCGCGGATGATTACATCACCAAGCCATTTTCTCCGCGTGCGCTCGTTGCCAGAGTCCGCGCCATGCTGCGCCGAACACGCGGCGAGATTAGAACCCCAACCATTATCCGCGTGGGTGCGCTTGAAATCAACTCTGAAAAATATACGGTTACATATAACAATGTGCCCGTTCATCTCACGCCCAATGAATTCAAATTGCTCCAAACCCTTGCCAGCCGTCCTGGACAAACTCTCACGCGTGAACAACTGCTCGACGATCTGCACGGAGCAGCTTCCAGCGTAGACCGCAGCGCGGATTCGCACATCAAAAACCTGCGCCGCAAACTCGAATCCGAATCGCAAAAACCGCTGATTGAAACTGTGTACGGAATCGGTTATCGTTATATCGAGCATAAATAATCATGAACTCACACGACCATCACTTCCCGCCACACTGGAATAGCAAACGCCGCCACTTCTTTCGGGGCATGGCGTTTGTCTTTAGCGCAATGACCTTCTTCATTGTCGCCGCCATTGCGACCGCCATTTATTTCATCGCCACCCAAACGCAGCATGATCTTAGCGGCGGCATTTTGATTCCCCTCTGCGGGATTCCGTTGCTCTTTATAATCATCGCATCGCTGATCGGTCGTTGGGGATTTCGCCGCTTTGGCAGACCCATGGCTGATGTTGTGTCGGCAATTGATGCGGTTGCCGAGGGCGACTTAAGCGTGCGCGTGCGTGAAAATTTCCCTGGCGATCTGGGGCAACTTGCGCGGCGCTTCAATCACATGATCGCCGAACTCGAACGCGCCGACCAACAGCGACGCAATCTCACCGCCGATATCGCCCACGAACTCCGCACGCCGCTGCACATCATCCAAGGCAACCTCGAAGGAATTTTGGATGGCGTTTACGAAGCCACTCCCGAACACATCAACAACACGCTGGATGAAACCCAACTGCTGGCTCGCCTCGTGAATGATTTACAAACGCTCTCCCTTGCCGAGACGGGACAACTTCCGCTTCATCCCACCCGATTTCTGGTTGCCGACCTGACGGATGATCTCACTTCGAGTTTTTCCTCCCAAGCCATCACCTTCGGCATTGACCTCGTCACAGACATCACCAACCCAAACCAGGAAATCACCGCCGATTACGACAGGCTCAATCAGGCATTAACAAATCTAATCACCAACGCGCTCCGCTACACGGTCAAAGACGGCAAGATCACCATTCGCACAGAAGCCATCCAAAACGGAACACGCTTTACACTCAACGACACAGGCGCAGGCATTCCGCAGGAAGACCTGCCCTTCATCTTCGACAGATTCTGGCGCGGAGATAAAACCCGCCGAGACCGCATCCACAGCGGACTTGGACTTGCCATCGCAAAACAAATCGTCCTCGCACACGGCGGGACGATTGATGTGGAAAGCAAACTTGGCAAAGGCACAACTTTTATTATTGAACTACCTGAGTAAACGAAAATAGGATTGCGGACTTCAGTCCGCACTTTACAAAAACGGAACGCGGACTGAAGTCCGCGTTCCGTTTTTATTTCACAGCTTTATCTGTAATCTCCAACGCCTTGTCTAAAATATCCATCCCCTCTTTTAACTCTTCCTCCGTGATAATCAACGGCGGGATAATCAACACGGTATGCCAGTGGGTGTACAAAAATAATCCGTGATCGGTGCAGTATTTTTTCAACGCAACCATCTCAGGCGCGGAGCCGTTCCACGGAGCCATCGGTTCTTTGGTCTTGCGGTCTCTCACCAACTCAAGAATTCCGAACAACCCAATATTGCGAACCTCACCAACGGACGGATGCGCTTCGCCGAGATCGGTGAGCATCTTCCGCAGAACCGCGCCCATGCTTGCAGCGTGTTCAACGAGCTTATCTTCCTTCATCACGCTAATGTTCGCTACAGCCGCCGCCAGTGAAATGGGATGCGAGGTGTAAGTCAGCCCGCTTTCAAAAGCATGGTTGTCGAAAGCCGCAGCAATCTCAGGCTTCATCGCCACCGCGCCCAGCGGCGCATACGCGGATGTAAGTCCCTTTGCCATGGTCATAATATCGGGGACAACATTCCAATGCTCGATGGCGAACATCTTGCCCGTGCGACCAAATCCGCTCATCACTTCATCGCAGATCATCACGATGCCGTATTTGTCGCACAAAGCGCGCACACCCTGCATATAGCCCTGCGGCGGGATGATGATGCCGTTCGTGCCCGTCACTGATTCCATGAGAATACCCGCAATAGACTCGGGTCCTTCATATAAAATTATTTCTTCCAAATGATTGAGATAATCCTGCGCGAATTCCGCTTCTGAAATATCTGGATTCATGCGGTGAAAAGTGGAGCGATAACGATACGGGTCGAGAAAATGCACCACGCCCGTCATCAGGTTCGGTTCCCAGCCCACGCGGCGCGGATCGCCTGTGACCGCCATGGCTCCCGCCGACGCGCCGTGATACGAGCGATAGCGTGAAAGGATTTTATGCTTCTTTGTATAACCACGCGCCAACTTGATGGCATTCTCATTCGCATCCGCGCCGCCGAGGGTGAACAGCACTTTGGTCAACGCGCCTTGCGGAGTGATTTCAGCCACCGCCTTGCTCGCAATCGCGCGGATTTTGGTCGCCATGCCAGGCGCGGCATACGGCAACTCAGCGGCTTGATCCTGCATGGCTTTGATCACTCGCTCATTCCCGTGACCAATGTTGACGCACATCGTCATCGAGTTGAAATCAAGATAGCGTTTATCATCCACGTCCCAAAAATACACGCCCTTGGCGCGTTTGATTGCAATGGGATTTACTTTGGCTTGCGCCGACCACGTCCAGAAGACGTGCTCTTTGGAGAGGGGGAGAATTTCATCATCAGGGAGATCAAACATGGGAACCTCATTTGGAATTACGATTTTAGATTTACGATTGGCAAATTATAATCCCGTGGCTTGTTCAAAATTTGGCAAAAGGAGATTCATGGATTCATTTTTCTATCAACGTATTGTCGTTGTTGGCACAACCTCATCGGGCAAATCCACTCTGGCAAGTCAGCTCGCTGAAAAAATTGGCGGGGATTTTATTGAATTGGATGCATTGCATTGGGAACCAAATTGGGTGGAAGCGCCTGATGAGGTGTTTCGAATGGGTGTCGAAACAGCGACCCACTCAAAGGCTTGGGTGGTAGCGGGGAATTACAGCGTGGTGCGTGATGTGATCTGGGCGCGCGCCGAAGTTATCATCTGGCTCGATTATCCATTCCACATTGTTTTCTGGAGATTGCTCATGCGTACCATTCGCCGCTCTATTTTTCAGGAAGAGTTATGGAACGGCAATCGCGAGAATTTTTGGATGCACTTAAAGTTGTGGTCGGAAGAGTCACTCTTTCACTGGCTGTTCAAAACCTATTGGCGGCGCAAACGTGAATACCCCATGCTTTTTGCTTTGCCTGAAAACGCACATTTGAAAATCATACACTTTAGGCATCCGAAAGAAACGCATAAGTGGTTGAAAACTATTACCACTTAACTATCTTGGGACAGGAATTAAAAAAGTCCACGAGATACAGCAAGGCTTAACGCAAAAAACGCAAATACGTGAATTTTCGCGTACTTGCGTTAATATTTTTTGACTTTGAGAAAGCCGCTGCCTGCTTTGTGCTTGAATACTTTTTTTGCAGCGGACTCAATTACATTTTTCGAATTACTTCCAGCGAGGCAACAGTTCCATCGCCGACGGCTGTGGCGATCTGGCGGTATTTTTTGTCGCGCACATCGCCTGCGGCGTACACGCCTTCGATGTTGGTTTCCATATTTTCGTTGGTGACGATGTAACCGTATTTCGAAAATTCAAGCGTGGTGTTTTTCAGAACGCCCACGTTGGGCAGCATGCCGACGAAGATAAAGACGCCGTCGCGTTCGATGGTGACCATCTCTTTGGTCTTGAGATTCTCGGCGGTGACAATCATCTTCTCGCCGTTCTTCTCGAATCCGCGCGGCTCATGTGACCAGAGAATATTGACCTTTGGGCTTTGAATCATTTTGTCGGCGGTGATTTTTTCGGCTTGCAGGGTGTCGAACTGGTGAATGACGGTGATGGAATTGACGAACTGCAACAGCGAAAGCGATTCTTCCATGGCGCTGTTTCCGCCGCCGACCACCACAATATCCTTGCCGGTGTAGAACTCGCCGTCGCAGGTGGCGCAATACGAAATACCCGCGCCCTTGAATTCCTTTTCACCGGGCACATTCAGCAGACGCGGAGAAGACCCAGTGGCGATGATGATATGTTTTGCGGTGTAGGTTTCCCCGTCCGCCTTGACCCATTTCTCGTCGCCGACCAGATTCAAGTCGGTGATTTCGGCGGCAAGTTCAAACTTGGTGCCGTATTTTTCCGCCTGCTTTTTCATATTCGAAGCCAGTTGATATCCCGACACAGGCTCAATAAAGCCTGGATAATTGGCGACCTGATGCGTGGTCTTGACCTGTCCGCCTGCGGAAGACTCGTCGATGACCAAAGTTTTAACGGCGGCGCGCGAGGTATAAATGGCGGCGGCAAGTCCCGCAGGACCCGCGCCGATAATAATCAAATCAAAATGATGGATCATTGCTGTTGCTTCCTTAATAAAAAATTTTAACCACAAAGGGTCACAAAGGGTCACAAAGGTTTTGGGTTTCCTTTGTGTGACTTTGTGCTCCTTCGTGGTTAAGTCTTTAAAACCCTACGAAAAAACTTCTTCGATGATTTCCTTGATTTGCTTGGCGTTCTGGATGCTGGAAGTTGCCTTCACAACTTTGCCATTGCGATAATAGACCGTGAACGGCAGTCCACGGAAGGTGCTGCATTCCGGCAGGCTGCGGATGACCGCTGATTCGGGGCTATCAAATTCCATATCCATAAACTTAATGTTGGGGTATTTCTCTTGAAAGATATCGAAGACTTCGTAAACGGGAATACACATCGGTCCCATTCTGCCACAGCAGACAGCAACCATTTCGTTGCTGTCGATGGCGGTTTTCAATTCTTCCTTGTTCATAAGGTGTTCCAGATTGGTTTGAAGCATTTTAAGTATCTCCTTGAAAAAATATGGTTTTTTATTTTGGAACAGGAAGCGTGATTTGCAAAAACGCTCCAACTTTTTCCCAAAATTGAGGATGTGAGTCGCAGTCGCTGTGACCTTTGCCTGGCACGACCCACAGTTGAGATTTTTCGGCGTTCCCAGCCGCGTCGAGCGCTTGACCCTGCGCGAGCGGAATCGTCTCGTCTTGCTCGCCGTGAATCAGGAGGATGTGCGCGTCTGCATGGGGGATGTTGTTGATAGGCGCGATTTTTTCAAAATTGATCCCGAAACGCAACTTCATATACCCAAAAAGAAACGAGGCGATGAAGGCAGGGATGTTTCTTTTCTGAAACTCCAGATTCATGACATCCTTTGGATGGGAAAGCGCTCCAATAGTTACAACGCTTTTGACGCGATTATCCCAGCCCGCCGTGTTGATTGCCGCCCCGCCGCCAATCGAAAGCCCGATGATTCCGATTTCGCGCGAAGAAACCAAATCCGACTGGGAGATGAAATCCACAGCGGCGAGGGCATCTTCCGAAAATGTGCCGACAGTGGGATGGGAAATGGGCGAACTTTCGCCGTGATTGCGGGCGTCAAATGCCAACAGGTTGTAGCCGAGCGGATGCAATGCGCGGATGTAATTAATGGTGCGCGACAGATTCCGCCCCCAGCCGTGAATCAGAATCAGGGTCGGCGCATCCGCTTTGGACGGAATCCACCAGCCGTGAAGTTGTCCGCCATCCTTCGCAGGGATGTGAATCTCATCGAAGGGAATATCATATTTTTGCGGCGTGATTTGTGATGTCTTCTTCTCGTAGCGATACATGCGCTCGACCAACTGGTCGAGCGCAATGATAAGTAGAACGATGATTGCCAAAATCCAAATCAATATCATAATTGTTTCCCTTTGTTCGGGTCTGTCCGCTGGCTTTGCGCCGCGTCTGGATAATGCGACGGCGACGCGCTCCAGAAACGGCAGCCGTAGCGTTCGACCACTTGCGCTTTGCCGCTGTCTTCCAATTCTTTCAAGGTTTGGTTGACATCGGTTGGTGTCCAGCGATTCAGCGTGGTCACCAATTCATCTTCGCGCATCGGGTGACGGGTCACGATGCTGACTACCGCATCTACCAGCGAGGTGAATCCGCTCAGGTCGAAGGTTCCGCTGGCAGAGTGAATCACGCTGGCGACGTTTCCGAGAATGGCGCGCGCGCGCAACAAGCCTTCCTCGTCGGGCGGCTGAACCCAGGTTTCAACAGGCGGACGAGTCGGCAGGATGATATGCACTTCGTCGGGCGCAATGCGTTGGAGTGTGGCGGCAAGTTCGGTCAGCGCCTGCTCGGTGTCGTTCAAATCGCGCACCAGCATCACCTCGACCCACAATTTGCCGCGATATTCTTTGCGGAAATTAATCAACCCATCGACATGACGCTCGAAAGTCACATCTGGATGAGGGCGATTAATTTTGCGATAAAGCGCCGCATTACCCGCATCCAACGTCGGGAGGACTGCATCTGCTTCGGATAGTTCTTCCCGCACTTCGGGCAGATAGAGCAGCGCGCCGTTGGTGATGACCGCCACTGGAATTGTCGTCAGCGCCTTCACCTGACGGATGAGCCAGCCCATGCCGCTGTGTAACGTGGGTTCGCCCGAGCCGACGAATGTAATCCAATCAATCTCGCCAGGTTTGTGAGATGCCAGCGCAGATTTTACTTCCGCCAAAATATCTTCGCGCGGAATATATTCGCGCCGCTCATTCGTCAGCGGCAGGCTGCGCCCCAACTGACAGTAGACGCAGTTCCAGTTGCAGGTCTTGAGCGGAATGGTGTCAACTCCCAGCGACTGACCCAGACGTCGCGAGGGGACAGGTCCGAAGACGTAGTTCATGCGTTTGCTCCAACTTTCTCATCAGCCAATTCATTCCACGTTAAAGTGGATTGTGTCAGGACTTGCATTCCCAGCGGCTGCTTGACGTGTTCCGCAATCACGGCGCATTTGACCTTGAACAAAAAGAAGATATTGCCTGCTTCGCCGCTAAGTGTCTCAAAATTCCCCTGACCTTTGGAGATGATCAAATCGGCTTCGGCAAAACGGCGGCGGAATTCAGGGCTGCAATCACTCAAGATGGTACCTGGGGCGTCCGAACCGTTGTCAATCACTTCGACGATTTGATCCAGTCCCACCGTTTGCGCGTCGATCAACGTGGCATCGTTAATGACGGGCGCGCCGCGTACGGCAACTGTCACGTGTTTTGATAAAAGTTGTTCAACCAGAAGTCGGTCAAATGCGATTTCCCCCGCGTTGTCCGCCAGATACAAAATAGATTGCGCTTCGGCAATCGCCTGACGGAACTTGTCCAGCTCTCCAAAAAACGGCGCGGTCAAAGCTTGCTTCATCGTCTGACGCACATCGGCTTCGGTCAGGCTGATGTGTACGCCCATGTCCATCATATTGCCTGCAATTGCCAAACGCACCGCCATCCGCAACGGATCATCCGCAGACTCGACTTCAGCTCTGAACGCGGGAATCAATTCCAATGCGAGGTTGTTCAACTTGTCTTTTGCCTGTCGGTACGGATCATCCGCGCCGGTCATTTTGCGTACCTGCCTGTGGATACGCTGTGCGATTGCCGGCGGAGTTTGATCTAAGGACATCTCCTCAGTCCAACTCAGAACATCGCGCAGAATTTTTTCATGGAAAGCAGGATCGGTGGAAACCAGACGGGCGGCTTCAAGCGATTGCCGCAGGATGCAGGGAATACAATCGAGGGTGGTTTTCATATTCAATCGTATGCCTTGCGAGTCGCTTCATCGGTCATGGTTTGCGCGAGAAGCGGCTCCCATTCAACGGCATCTCCCCATGTCCCCAGACTGGTGTGGATATCCAAATATTTCCTGGGGATGGGATGCGTGCCGACGACAACTTTCACGCCGTAGCGTGTTTCAAGAAATTCCTTGAATGTGTGAATATATGGGCAGGGTGGATAGCCAACCAGCAAACCCGTCGCCAGGTGAATCACTTGCGCCCCGTTCTTGACCATTTCCTCGCCCGTGTATTCCACGTTGCCGCCCGGACAGCCGTCGCAGGTGGTGTAGCCGACCAGATCCACATCCGAATCAGCGTATTGTTGAAATGCGCCTTCCTTGTTTCTCATCGCCCGCAGACATTTTCCGCCCGCGCAAGTTCGATAGCGATTGCAAATGATGATTCCGATTTTTATCGTGTTGCTCATCTCTGCTCCTTTTTTTGCCGAACCATATTCAAGGTTGCCCCAGTCGCCAACTTGCGCCCGTAAAACGGAACATGAGCCGCTGACTTGAGATAGATGGAACATGGCGATGAACCCGTTTGTTCAACGCGAACGAATTCATCGCCACGCCTCTGGCTGGCTTTATCCCTGACGCATCATCAAGGATTCCAAGTCTTCGTCCAACGATTGTAGATCTTCCTCGTGCTCAACCTCATCCTGAAGAATGGTCAGTACCATATTGTAGGTGACCGGGTCGACATCTCTGACGATTTTGAGCAGTTTTTGGTAGACATCGATCGCGCACTGTTCACCCTTGATATTTTGACCCAGGATTTCTTTGACGAATGGATTGGTGGGAGCGTCGTAGCCACAATGTGAGTTGTCCAACCACTTGTCCGGGCTGATCAGCGGAGTTCCACCCAATTGAATGATACGCATGGCAAGCAAATTGGCATGATTTAATTCCTCGGTGGCATGTATCAGTAATTCAGAAGCCACCGCATCTTTCATCGGGCCTTTCACTATTTTGGCTCCCAACCAATACTGATAGTATGCAAGCCATTCATCAGCGAAGGCTTTGTTGAGCATCTCCAGCAATTCATTGATATCCATTCCAACGATTTGACGACCTTTGGTTCCCATGACAGACTCCTTTTGTTTTATATCCTTCGTCGGCGAGCAGCCATAATCAACAACTGTTCACTGACGAAAGAACACTTGTTTATCCGTGGCCGTGCGCCACGCTTTCATCACAAGGTGCGGCTTCTTTTAATTGACCACCCAAATAACCTTCCAGCGCCTGACGCACTGTGCCATTCGCGCCAGTGGCGGCTTTGATTCCCAACTCTTCAAAAAATTGGATGGCGCGTCCGCCCATGCCGCCGCTCAAAATTACGTTGGCTTTTTGCTCATGAATAAAGCTGGGAATTTGTCCAGGCTGATGCGCCTCGGCAAACGGGTTGGCGACGCCTGTTGTGGCGGTCACTTCGCCGTTTTCCATGTCAACCATCATAAAGAAGGGGGCATGTCCAAAGTGCTCGGCGACCATGCTTTCAAGTCCATTGTTGCTTTCTGCGGTTACTGCGATTTTCATTTTATGTCTCCTGATTGATTAATTTTTCAAGTTCTTCCGCCATCAAATATCCTTCGATGGCGATCTCTTGTGATTTTACGCCGGACACTTCAGCCACGGCTTTCTTAATATCTGTTGCCAGCATCACTGCGATGGGGCAGACAAACGACGATGGGCGAAACGTGTAGCGTACCTTGCCAAGCGCATCTGCCCAAAGATTTTCCACCAGCCGCATCCGCATCACGTCCGTGTTGGTTTCGGGATCTATGACAGATTTCAAGCGTTCGATGATTGCTTCTTCCAAAGAAGTCTCGCTCATTTTGACTCCATCAGAGATGGGATGATTTTCTCCCAAATTTCGGCGATGGCGACGCTGGAAGCGGATTCTGGACGAAAGGCTGTTACCGCCTCTCCTGCGACCATCGCAGTTGCTACCGTCAAATCGAACGGAATCCTGCCGACGGTTTCGATTCCGCTTTCGCGGCAAAAGACTTCGATTTCATCCGCGCCTGCGGGGTAGATATCCGCTTTGTTGATGCAGACCACAGCCCGCACGCCGAAATGTTTGACGGTTTGCAGAACACGGTGCATGTCGTGGACTCCCGCCACGGTCGGCTCGGCGACGATCAGCGCGAGGCTCGCGCCTGATACTGCTGAAATAACAGGACAGCCGATTCCGGGCGGACCATCCACGATGACCAGTTCGCGGTTCTCGTCCAAGGCTTGCAGGCGGGCGCGCTGTTTGACCAACGTCACCAGTTTGCCAGAGTTTTCCTGTCCTGGAAATAAATTCGCATGGTACAGCGGACCGTAGCGGCTTTCGGAAAAATAAAACTTGCCCGCGATTTGTTCGTGCATGGCGATGCTTTCGCTCGGACATTGATAGACGCAAGCGGCACATCCGTCACAGGCGATGGGGTCGATACGATAACCCTCACCCCCGTCCCCTCTCCCAAAGGGCGAGGGGGGAAGAATGGCGTCGAAGCGGCAAACAGCTTCACAGTCGCCACAGGCGGAGCAAGTATCCTGATTGATGACCGCCACTTTTCCGCCCTTGAAATCCTGCTGTTCCAGCAAACGTGGTTTCAGAACAAGTTCAAGGTTGGCGGCATCCACATCCGCATCTGCCAGAATGACCTTGCCCGCCAGTCCGCTTTGCGCGGCGAGATGGGCAAACGCGGCGGTGACGCTGGTCTTGCCCGTTCCGCCTTTGCCGCTGAGAATGATAAGTTGTTTCATGCGGCGACCCTCGCGCTGATGTCCTGCAATAATGACTGAAAGACAGGGCGATATTCAGGCGCGGCGTCTACCAGAGTTTTGCCGCTGGCGATGGCTTCGGCGAAACGCCGCTCCATCGGGATTCTCAACAGGATTGGCAAACCCGCTTCGGCGCAGTAGGCTTCGACAGCGTTGTCACCGATGCCGTCGCGGTTGACCACCACCCCGGCAGGGATTCCCAACTCGCGGGCGATGCCGACCACCTGTTTCAGGTCGTGCAAGCCGAAGGGAGTTGGCTCCGTCACCAGCAAAATAAAATCCGCGCCGCGCATGGTTTCGACCACCGGGCAGGATGCGCCGGGCGGGGAGTCGCGGATTTCGATGATGTCATTGCGAGGAGGGCGCTCTTCCCGACGAAACAATCTCCCCGATGATGAGGGGATTGCTTCGGGGGAAACCACCCCTCGCAATGACGAAAAATTCCACTTTTTCAACTCGCGGATGATGGGAACCGCCATTGGCTCGCCGACGTTCATCACGCCCTGGGCGAATTCCATACCTGTGGCGGTCAGTCCGCTTTCGAGGACGCCCATCACATCCAGCCGCTCGCTGATGGCTTTTTCGGGGCAGACCAGCATGCAGCTGCCGCAGCCGTGACACAGCTCAGGGAAGACCAGTATCTTTTTTCCGATGACGGCGATGGCGTGAAACTCGCAGACTTCGGCGCACTTGCCGCAATGCGTGCAAAGCGACTCATCTACAACGGGCAGTTGGATGCCGACCTCTTTGCGAGTATCCAGTTTTGGATTGAGAAACAGCGCGGCATTGGGCGCTTCCACATCGCAATCCATAAAGCGGACGGAATCCCCTGCGCTCAGCGCCAGGCTGGTGGCGACAGTGGTTTTGCCCGTGCCGCCTTTTCCGCTGGCAACGACGATCCGCATTAGTGATGCCCATCGTGGTGTCCCGCGTGAGTGGCGGCGGCGGCTTTGTTCAGTTTGCCAGCCTTGAACAACGCCAGCACCTCGGCGGCGGTCAGGGTTTCTTCCATTGGCGCGAGATACATTTCGATTTCAGCGGGCGAGAGGGTGTCGAAGGCTTTCGGTCCGTACGCCCCGCTGACGACTGCCTGTGCGCCCAGTTTGGCGATGAATTGCGACGCCTGCACGCCCGCTCCGCCTGAGGCAGAAAGTGCGGGGTTTTCGTGAGCTGACCATTCGCCTGTTTCGCTGTCCACCAGACAAAAAGCGGCGGCACGTCCAAAGCGCGGGTCGAAGGGGGATTCAAGTTTGTTTCCAGAAATAGAGATTGCGATTTTCATGAATGATGGCTTCCTTTTTGGTGAAGGGAAAGCGATGAGTAATAAGTGAAAAGTAAAAAGTAGAAATTCCCACTCCACACTTATTACTTTTTACTTCGTTTCACTTCCCCAGCTTTTCGGTCAATTTTTCGATGGCGGCTTGCAGGCTGCTGAGTTGGGTTCCGAGCCAGGAGTTTTCCTGACTGGCGTTGATGCCCAAGCCACGTCCGCCCATTCCACGTCCGCCACGCCCCAAACCGCGCCCCGCTCCATGTCCAAATCCTGCGCCGCCTTGTCCCTTGCAATTACCTGCGCCGCGCCCCGTGCGCGCGCCTTGTCCGCTGAGTCCAGTGCCATCTTGTTGTGGCATGATATTTACTCCTTTTTTGTCTATCTGTTTCAATTATTTTTCTTGACAGCGTCGTACGCCGCTTCAAGTGATTCAATTTCCTTGCGCCGCTGATGCAGAGCTTGCATCCACTCCACTAGAGCTGATTCACCCTGTGGGGTAATGGTGTACGTCCGCCGTTGTGGACCGAGACTTTTTTCCTCATTCCATGTGCCGCTGACCAACCCAATGGCTTCCAACTCGCGCAAGGCTCGGTAAAGAATGCTAATATCCATTTCTTCGGTTTGGAAGCCAAACTCTTTTAATCCATCCATCAGGCTGTAGCCGTATCCTGGTTCACGGTGCAAAAGCACCAGCAGGCAGGATTCCATAAAAAACATCTTGCGCCTGCCGCCGCCGCGACCACCTCCAAAACCTTGTCCTCTGGGCATAGCATTACTCCTTTGTCTATAGTTTATAATACTATAGACAAAATGTCAATAGAAAAGCTAAGTTGAACAAGTATTTAGTTGCATCCCGACTGGATTATTATTATTTGGATTTAAACAGCCGCAGGAGTAATCTCAAGGGTGGCATCCAGATAGCGCCCAGCAACACGCCCAATTCGCTCCAGAGAGTACTGCTTTGAGCGGGTTTGCCGCTAAATCGGCTGAGGATGGCATCGAAGGTGTTGCCGAGCAGGTTGCCGAAAGTAATCATGCGAATGTAGGTCATGATGTCGTTGGCGGTTTCTTCGCCGTAGTAGGATGTCATACGCTGCCAGATGGCAGGGTCGGGCTTGCAGCATGATTCGGCGTAGTGTTGGGCGAAGGTCAGGGCGACAGCTTCATTTTCGGGGAAAGTCCCCAGTTCAAGCGCCATTATTTTTTGTAGTTCAGGTTCTGGAATGCCAGCCGCCAGCGCGGCACGGCTATGCCCGTAGGAACAGTAGCGGCAGCCGTTGACGCTGGTAACGACCATCATGATCTTCTCGGCGAAGGCGTGACTAACTCGTCCACTACGCGCCGCTTTTCGCAGGTCATCCATGTGGTCGAAGATATTTTTCACATCGGCCGTAAAAGTTTGCAGGTTGTAGATACGCTTAGTAAATCATTGGGCATGAACAGGCGCTGTCCCAATGACCAGCAGCGCGATCATACCAATCAGTGCGGTAACGAAGAAGCATTGGAACAAAACTTTTGTGGACATATCATGCCTCCTTCAAGGCGTTTTTCTACCAGCTTACTTTGAGAAATGACGCTCCGTTGGGCTGTCACGGACATCCATGGGGCAGAGCATCAACAGGATGCGCGATGGCGCGGGGTCAGAATTTTTCCAATGATGCGGCAGGTATGCTTCAAAGACCAGGCTGTCGCCGGGGTCAAGCGCATATTCCTGATTGTTGACTGTGTAGGCAATGTGACCTTCAATGCAGTAGACAAATTCACGCCCGGTATGTACGATGGGATTTTTCCCGCTATCCGCGCCGGGGTTGAGAGTCACGATCAATGGTTCGGCGCCAAAGTGCGGCATTCCCATGGCAAGGTCTTCGATTGTGCTGTGCTCGAACGCCACCCGCGGACGCTGACCGTGCTTCTGATGAATCAACTCTTTGTTTCCGTCATCTGTTGCAAAGAAGTCCGCGATGGGCACTTGCAGGCTTTGTGCCAGTTGCTGGAGAGTGCTCACGCTGGGGGAGGTGCGCTCGTTCTCGATTAGGCTTAGCGTGTTGATGTTCAGTCCGCTCATCTCTGCCAGTGAACGCATGGAGAGTCCGCGTAGAACACGAATCTCGTGCAAACGTTGACCAACGCTGATTTCATCATTGGAAATAAAACTAAACAGTCCACCACCCCTCAAGCCTTTATCTTTTTTGGGGAGCAGGATGTTTTTTCTGGAAAGCGTTTCATCTGACATGGGGTTCTCTTATGTTTATTACTAATGTTATAGTACATAAAGCGATGTTATTCAATTTTTTTACTAATTTATTGTGTTTGATGTGGGCGTTTTGTTGAAAAATAAAGCGGGTACAGCCACAATCGGTGGTTGGTAATTGAGTTGGTAATTGAAAGGGAGGGAAAAATGTAGAACGTGAAAACCTGCTTTTTGCTTTCGCTGTCGCAGGCTTTTAGACAGATTCGTTGCAGCCACACCTCTTCTATTTTTTTCGGAAGCACGTTCATCGCGCAAAGTTTAACCGTCAACAACTTATTTTGGAAATAGATCCGGATACTGGGTAGCCCAAAATTAAAATGTCCCTTGAATTCCAAAGTAGAAATATCCCCTTCGGAGGACGCGAAAATAGAGACACTCATAAAGATGAGCACAAAAGAATTAAGCCGACTGGAAGTAATACAAAGGTTATCAAAGAAACAGATGAGTCAAAAAGAAGCGGGAGAAATACCGCATCTGAGTACACGGCAAGTAAAACGATTGTTGCAGCACTACGTAAAACACGGTGCTGCGGACTTGGACTCAAAACATCGCGGACAAAAAGCAATAACCGCTTATCAGAAGAGATCAAGAAAAAAGTGTTGGATTTGTTGAAAAGCAAATATCAAGGTTTCGAACCCGCGCTGGCGCATGAGAAGCCTGTGCGTTGCTGGTATTCATTGACGATGCCACAGGGAAATTATTGCACTGCAATTTGTAGATAAAGTACTTGACAAATACGACAAGACTCTGTAAGATGTATGTTACCGGTCACGTGACCGGTAACATACATCTTACAGGACAATTTTCATGCCTAATTCTCGCCCCACAATCCGTGATGTTGCCCGACAGGCGGGTGTTTCTCACCAAACAGTTTCGCGTGTCATCAATGGAAGTGAAGGCGTTCTACCTGAGACACGTGCTCTCGTAGAAACGGCTATCGAGCAAATGGGATACCGTCCTAACGCGATTGCCCGTTCGATGGCACGCGGTCAGACGCGCACTCTGGCATGCATCTCCCCCAACTTGACAGACTTCACCTTCGCCAGCGTGATCGAAGGCGCAGAAGTTGAGGCGCGCCAGCATGGATATTTTATGCTTTCCTCCTCTGCCTCTGACCCAGAGGCGTTTCGAGAGTTGGTTGACGAATTAGTGGGACATCGCCGTGTAGATGGCTTGATCGTCATCAACCCATATTCTGATGAACGTTTTGAATACACCCCCAAAGATTTTCCGCTTGTTTTTATCGGCGCGAGCGCCCAC
>CAMCQT010000092.1 GCA_945877125.1 Candidatus Brevifilum fermentans
GGTTCGGCATGATCCAGCGCTTTCCGAATTGCTTTGCGGCTGTGTCCCAATTGCCTGCTGATTGCGCGAATGCTCAACCTCTCCACGTAATATGCCTTGCGGATCTTCTCATAGTCGTCCACCGTTTTCATCTCCTTTGTACCTCCGGCACTCATCGTACCGAAAATACACTATGGGGTGGGCTCCTTTTCGATAATAATTTTTCGCCCAGGTGGGCTCCTTTTATTATATAAAAAACAATCAATTGATAAGTGACAGTAAGCCCCGATCTTTGAAGGTCAGGATTTGCTGTCACTTATTCAAAATGTTACATCTTGCGGTCTCGACGGGAATCAGCCCGCGATACGTAAAATTTAGCTCTGTGATCGCGGGTTCGTTAAAAAATGCCCAATAGACGAACCCGCGGTGCGTAACTATTTTTCAGCCCTGTTTTTACGCTAAAATCGGCAAGATTTAACAAAAAAACCGACCTTTTCGGATCGGTTCTTTCGTTTATTTCCTGCGGTCCCGACGGGGATAGAACCCGCGGTGCGTAACATTTTGGCTTACTATCGATAAGTTGAATTTTGAGCCCTTTTTGGGCTTTTTTCGTAATTCCTTGCGAAAACAGGAAGAATGTCGCGCAAGAGTTATTACATTTTATTACGGTTAGGACGGCTATAGCCTCAGGTCACAAGCCTTATCGAAAATATTAGCGATAGGCTGGGAAAGTTTCTTCCAAAATCCCAAAAACGGACGGGTGAGGCAGGTAGAGCAGAGCCCATTGTAATATGGGGATAGAGAGAAAGTCAAGCAATTTATGGGGGATTTGTTAAAGCCGAGATAATTGTCCACTTCTGTCCACTCGTGTCTCAAATAGAATTGTTTTACTTCACCAATCTGGGCGGATAACTAAGTAGCTTTACAAGGGATTGCAAATTTTAAAATGGGACAAATAGTCAGCGCAAGCCGTACTGGTATCCCAAATAAGCAGGTAGCCACCATAGGTTTCAGATCCATTATTCCATCCAGCTATCAACAAACTTGATCAACCAAGAAATACTTTGATCAATTCCCAGTTGATAATGATGTCATATAGCCCTACGCCCAACAATAATAACCCGCTTATAAAGTTGATCAAGCGCGCGCGCAGGGCGAACTGGCGTGTGATCCAGCGCTGCGCCGCGCCTGAAAGAAAGGACAGCACCAAAAGCGGAAGACCAAATCCCATCCCGAACCAGAAGAATACGTTTAATTTTCCCAGTGCGTCCATAACGGTGAGAGACAGAGCAAAGATGCTCACTACCAATGGACCTGAGCACGGCAGGGCGATCGGTCCGTACAACATGCCGTACACAAACGCATTTACAAATGGATGCGATAAAAACGGGACCTGCACCTGCGGTAATTTTTTGAACGGATTAACATTGAACAGAAGCATGACCCCAAAAATGATGATGATCGCATCTGCGATTGGAATGATAAATGAAAGCGCCTTCCCGACTGAAATCGAGAGAAGAGCGATAATTCCGCCGAGGGCAAGCATCATGGTCAACACGCCTGCCAGTACAAAAAAGCCAAGAAAATAACGACTGGGTTTTCCCTGCAAGCCGTCCTGTCCGCCGCTGATATAGGCAAGGAAGCCAGGGTACAAAGGCAGCACGCAGGGGCTGGTGGTGGCAAGCAATCCGATGGTTAAAGATGTGATGATGGTTTCCATAGTTATCCTTTGAGTGTGTTTCAGCTTTGGACTTGTGCGTGTTGCGTGTTCCGTTTTGAATATCCACCCCTTCGGGACACGCAACACGGCTTTCGTTTACATCGCTTCGTCGAGGAAGGGTTGAATAAATTTCAACAGTTCGTCCGCGCTTTTGATGCCAAATGGCAGCGGATGCGCTTCGCCTTTGCGGTCAATGACCAGCATGGGCGTGGATGGCGGATTCAGGAATTGGTCGCCATAATGTTTTGAGAGATCCTGTGCAATATCCTTTGTGGCTACTGCATATATCCAGTCGAAGCCATTGCTCTCCACATATCCTTTGAGGTCGGCGGCGTTTTCATTCAAGTCAATATCCAAACCCAGGCTGATAAAGTCATCCCGTTCGCCAAGCAAGTCATGCAAAGCCTTGACCTGTCCCTGTTGTTTTTTGCAGTTGGAACACCACATCGCCAGGGTTTCCACCAGCACCACCTTGCCTTTGAAATCGTTGATCGTGAAAGCCTGTCCCGTGCTTGCGTTGGTGAGAGATGCAGAGTACCAGGCTGGGGCTTCCATTATGGCATCGGCGGCTGGGGTTTCCTTGCTCATCATCGCATCTGCGGTGGGCGTTTCTTTGTCCATTATCGCGTCTGCGGTTGGGGTCGCTTTATCCATCATTGCCTCGGCAGTCGGCGCTTCCTTCTCCATCATCGTATCCGCAGTCGGTGTAGCCGCTCCGCTACAAGCGCTGACGAGAAAAGCCATCAATAGAACCATGTTGAAAAGAACTTGTTTTGTTTTCATATTTCTCCTTTGAGTTGGTTGATGGCACAAGGTTAATCAAAGGTCATTACAAAAAGAGTGCCAAATCCTTACGAAAGGATTAATCAATTTAAATGGAACGTAAGGTTTTATTAATATCTTCTCTTCAATAATCAAGTATCATAACGATCATGAGTGAAAAAAGTATTCTGATCGTGGAAGATGAACCCAGTATTGCCGAAGTAGTGGGTTTGTATTTAAGCCGCGCAGGTTTTCAGGTGCAAACTGCAAAAGACGGCAGGCAAGCCATGTCGATGCTTGAAAAAAGAATCCCTGATCTGGTGGTGATGGACATCATGCTGCCTGAAATAGATGGGCTTTCCCTCACGCGCTGGCTGCGTGACCATAGCAATGTGCCGATCATCATGGTCACTGCACGGCGCGAGGAAATTGATCGAATCGCGGGACTCGAAATGGGCGCGGACGATTACGTGGTCAAGCCGTTCAGTCCGCAGGAATTGGTGAGCCGTGT
The DNA here is from genome assembly GCA_945877125.1 of Candidatus Brevifilum fermentans. Taxonomy (GTDB): domain Bacteria; phylum Chloroflexota; class Anaerolineae; order Anaerolineales; family Villigracilaceae; genus Villigracilis. The sequence continues at coordinate 2,973 of CAMCQT010000092.1, forward strand.
TCGGGCGGTGTTAAGGCGCGTCGGACGGGATCAGGTTGAGGCGGAGTCTGAGCGGGCGTTATCCTTTTCCACGCTCACAATTGATCCACGTACGCGAGTTGTGACAGTAAAAGATTCGCAGATCGAATTGACCGCAAAAGAGTTCGACATGCTCTACCTGCTGGCGCGGCATCCAAAACAGGTGTTCACGCGGGATCAGTTATTGGAGCGGGTTTGGGGTCGCGCAGATTACATTGATCCTGGCACCGTGACCGTGCATGTGCGCCGCTTGCGTGAAAAAATCGAAAGCGACGCGTCCTCGCCGAAACATATCATTACCGTTTGGGGCGTGGGATATAAATTTGAATCATGAAAAATTTTATTGATCGCATCCCTTTGATCACCCGCTTTGTGCTGGGCATTTTGCTCATCACCGCGCTTTCGCTTGTCGTTTTCAAATTGCTGATGTCGCCGCCATTGGGCGAACTTGGTTTAATGGCAACGTTCCTTGGCATTACCGCGCTTGTTTCTGTGGCGGCGGGCTATATTGCATATCGTCTCGGCTGGATGACTCTTTCGCCGACCTTGCGCTGGTCTTTACTAGGCGGATATGCGCTTTCAAGCCTGCTGACTTTTTTCAACGTTTGGTTTTCTGCGCAAATGATGTTTGCCAGCCAACATGATCTTTTGCTTGCAATTGTTCTGCTTATTTTTGCAAGTGGCATGGCAATGGTGTTGGGGTATTTTCTATCCAGCGCTATTACAAATCGAATTTACATCCTTAAAGATGCGGCGGAAAAACTTGCCGCAGGAAACCTGCAAACACGCGTCCCGATTAACGGACGCGATGAAGTTGCCGCGCTTGCAAACACTTTTAACCAAATGGCGGAACAACTTGAAATGGCGAATGCCAAGCAGCGCGAACTTGAACGCCTGCGCACGGATTTGATCGCCTGGGTTGGGCATGACCTGCAAACCCCACTTGCATCCATGCGCGCGATCCTCGAAGCTTTGGAAGACGGCGTAGTGGATGACCCTCAAACGGTCAAACGGTATTTGGGTACGGCTCAGCGCGATGTGCGTTCGCTTTCTGTTTTGATCGATGATCTTTTTCAAATGGCACAGTTGGATGCTGGTGGGATTCCGCTTAACCGCGCTGAGTCATCCCTCTCTGACTTGATCTCGGATACGCTCGAATCTTTTTCTGAACTGGCTTTGCGTCAGGGAGTGAAGCTCGAAGGCAGTGTTGACTCAAATGTTGACCCCGTGATGATGGATACGCAGCGCATCGGGCGCGTGTTGAATAATTTGATCGGCAATGCGTTGCGGCACACACCAGCCGAAGGACGCGTGAATGTCCATGCGCGGCGAACAGTTTCGGGCGTGGAAGTGTGCGTGTCGGATACTGGTGAAGGCATCCGCGCTGAAGACCTTCCGCATGTCTTCGAAAGTTTTTATCGCGGCGAAAAATCCCGCAGTCGTTCCACGGGCGGCGCGGGGCTGGGGCTTGCGATCTCGCGCGGAATTGTGCAGGCACATGGCGGCGAGATAAATGTTGAAAGCGAAACGGGGCGCGGCAGTCGGTTTACGTTTACCCTTCCTTAATATAACTCTTAGCCCTGCGTAATCATTTCGTAAGAAGATTTTCCTAGAATGGGGGCATCAAGGAGAATACATTATGAAGCGATTATGGTTAATTGGATTGATCTTTGGATTGACCGCCTGCGCGACAGCCGCAACAGGAACTGCAACTGTGACTAAACCAGAATCTCGCGCCTCTTTGCCTGACCTGGGACCTGCTCCCGAGCTGACAAATGAGACCTGGCTGAATGTGGACGCCCCCCTGCGCCTGGCAAGTTTGCGCGGAAAAGTCGTCGCAATCGACATGTGGACTTTTGGCTGAATTAATTGCCAACATGTGATTCCTTCGTTGAAGGAATGGGACGAAAAATATCGTGATCAAGGGCTTGTCATCATCGGCAATCATTACCCCGAGTTTTCCTTTGAAGAAGATATTACCAACCTGCAATCTGCTGTTGCCGAAAATGGTATCAAATATGCAGTTGCGCAGGACAACGACGGCGCAACGTGGAAAGCCTACAAAAATCGTTACTGGCCCACGCTGTATCTGATCGATAAAAATGGACATCTTCGCTACATCCATATCGGCGAAGGAAATTACAAAGAAACCGAATCAGCAATTCAAAGTTTGCTGGCTGAGCAATATTAGTATCACGTCATTCTTAGGAGATTTTAGCCATGACCAATTTGTATAAATCCGTTCCCGTCCGTTCGTCCGAGATCACGCCGAAACAGGTATATCTTTCGCGGCGTGATTTTATGAAAGCCGCAACGGTTGCCGCGAGCGCGGCGCTTTTGGCGGCATGTGCGCCGTCAGTGACAGAGATGCCGCAGAACGCCGCACCAGCCCCAACGTCCACCGCGACCGACGAGTTAGGTAATCCAGTCAACACCTATGAAGACATCACCAACTACAACAACTATTATGAGTTCACCACAGACAAACAAGGCGTGGCTGGGCTTGCAAAAGATTTCAAAACAATCCCGTGGACAATTGAAGTCGGCCGACTGGTCAACAAGCCCAAAACTTTTGGCATTGACGACCTGTTGAAAACCTTCACGCAAGAGGAACGCATTTACCGTTTGCGCTGCGTCGAAGCGTGGAGCATGGTCATCCCGTGGGAAGGATTCACTCTGGCGAATTTGCTCAACATGGTTGAACCAACCTCGGAGGCAAAGTATGTGCGTTTTGAAACCGTATATCGTCCTGATGAAATGCCTGGGCAAAAAAGCCCATTCTATTCGTGGCCGTATCAAGAGGGATTGCGCCTTGATGAAGCCATGAACGATCTTACATTCCTCGCCACAGGTTTGTACGGCGAACCCAATGTGCCACAAAATGGCACACCGATCCGTTTGGTGGTGCCGTGGAAATATGGTTTCAAATCCATCAAATCCATTGTGAAGATCGAGTTGGTTGCCGAGCTGCCTGCCACATTATGGAATGCAATTGCGCCCAATGAATATGGCTTTTATTCAAATGTAAATCCCGATGTGGATCATCCGCGCTGGTCGCAGGCTTCCGAGCGCCGCATTGGTGAACTCAGCCGCGTTCCCACCCTGCCGTTCAATGGCTATGGCGAACAGGTCGCGTCGCTATATGATGGCATGGATTTGAACGTGAACTATTGAGATAAACATAAACCTCCGAGGTCTCGCACAGCGCCCTGTGGGTAAAGACCTCGGAGGTTTGGCATAAAACATGAAAAAATTTCCCTACACACCTCTGCAAATCGCCATACACATTTACGCATGGTTTGGCATTGCATTATTGATCTTCGATTTCGCCACGGGCAATATTTCGCCCAATCCCGTTCAAGACCTTGAACAGCGCACAGGACGCCATGCGCTCACGTTGCTTGTCTTGTTGTTATTATGCACACCCATCAACACCCTTTTCAAATGGAGCGAACCGCTCAAACGCCGCCGCGCACTTGGCTTATACACTTTCATGTACGCAACCATCCACGTGATCATTTTTGCCGACCTCGATTACGGTCTCGCGTGGAGTCGCTTGTTGCAGGAAGTCATTCAAAAGTCGCGACTTGTGGTGGGGGCTATCGCGTTTATTCTGCTCATTCCGCTCGCGATCACCTCATTTGATATTTGGAAAAAACGTCTCGGCAAAAACTGGAAGCGCCTTCATCAGCTCGTCTATTTTCTTGCGCCGCTGGTAGTGCTTCATTACTTGTGGAGCAAAAAAGGCGACATCCTTTCCTTGCAGGGCGAGATTCTCAAGCCGCTGATCTATGGACTCATCATTGCGATTTTTCTCATCGTGCGGATTCCACCGATCAAAAAAGCGCTCGCCTCTTTTTCCACCCGAATGATGTCTCTGCTCCCTCCAAAAAAATCAGCTGCCTGAAATAGGTATGCCTTAGGCTTTGGGATACAGACCTTGTAGTTTTCTGACTGGTTTTGGTTTATATGGAAACCGCAGCACGTGATTTTTTTGCTTGCTAGAGCTATCTTGCTTTACAAATCCAGGCAGATAACTAAGCAGCCAGTACAGGTATCTATGTCAAACGTTTACAAGTTGGCTGGAGTAACGAGTACCTTCTTGCCATTCTCAAAGGTTGAATTGCGATTGTCCTACTCAGCACCAAGAGTGACAAAGCGATAAAGACTTTGTGAATTCAATCTCTCACCTCTTCCAACAAGAACCCTTCTTCGAGCATCATTCCTGTAGATATTTTCTTGCACTATCAATTCATAGTATTTCCCTTACTTCAAGTTTGTCAATCAAGAACGCGTACTCAAGCGCGATTTCCTTAAGAAAATCATAGCGTCCGCTCGCCCCGGCATGCCCAGAATAATAATTGGTATGAAGCACAATAGAATTATTATCCGTTTTTGTATCGCGAAGTTTGGCAATGAATTTGGCGGGTTCCCAATAAGCCACACGTGGGTCGTTGAGCCCCGTTGTAATAAGCATATGAGGATATTCCGTGGATCGAATATTGTCATAGGGTGAATACGAAAGCATGTAATCAAAATGATCCTTATCCGCAGGATTGCCCCACTGGTCATATTCAAGAGCGGTAAGCGGAATACCTGGATCACTCATTGTTGTCACCACATCCACAAAGGGCACTTTGCAGATCACAGCCTTGAACAAGTCGGGTCTCATGGTTACACATGCGCCAACCAGCAAACCACCTGCGGAACCACCAATAATGGCGAGTTTTTGCGGGGAGGTAAACCCCTCCTTAATGAGATGTTCCGCACAAGTGATGAAGTCAGTAAACGAGTTTTTCTTGTTAAGCACCTTGCCGTTTTCATACCACTCACGACCCAGGTCTGAGCCGCCGCGAATGTGTCCGATTGCGAAAATGAATCCACGATCAAGGAGGCTGAAGCGGTTCGATTCAAATATTGCGTCGATGGTCGCTCCATATGCACCATATCCATACAACAATGCAGGATTGCCCCCATCCCTATTCAATCCCTTTTTGTAAATAATGGAGATTGGTATCAGTGTGCCATCCGTCGCAGTGGCATGGATTCGTTCTGATAAATAATGAGACTTGTCGTAACCACTTGGGATTTCCTCTTCTTTTTTTAACTCCCACTCACCGGTATCAACATGATAATCGACGATCGAGTTGGGCGTGATCAATGACGAATATTTGAAACGCAGGAGGTTTGTCGTAAACTCGGGATTGGCTTCAAGGGTGACGTTATAAGATGGTTCAGGAAATTGCACATAGCGCAAGTTATTCATGTCATTGGGCGCACTGATACGGAGTTGTTTCAGACCGTCCCTGCGCTCAGTAACAACGATAAAATCCTCGAAAGCATCCACGCTTTCAATGAGGACATCTTCGCGATGGGGAATAATATCGCGCCAGTTTTCCATGCCAGGACAATCCACCTGAGCGACACTTAGCATGAAGTTCTTTGCCTGGTTATTGTGGAGGACGAAAAAGGATCCTTTGTGATGCTCAGCAAAATATTCCATATCTTGAATACGCGGTTGAAGTATTTGCAGCCGATCCTTTGGGCGATCCGCGGAAACAAACCGTATTTCGCATGTTGTCGTACTGAAGTGGTGCAACATGAGATAGGCATTATCGTGCGATTTACGAATGAAAAGTGAAAAGATTTCGTCCATTTCATGAAATAGAACTACATCCTGTACTGGATCGGCGCCAAGAATATGGCGGTGGAGTTTATCTGGGCGCAGAGTTTTATCCAGACTGATATAAAACAAAGTCTGACTGTCATTTGCCCATTCCACCCCGCCGTGTTCATAAGCGCTGCCAAAAATGTTGCCGATTACCTCGGGATACAACTTTCCGCTTTGCAGATCCTTGATATAAAGCGCGTAAATTTCCTGCCCGCCGAAATCCACCGAATAGACGAGTTTGGTCTCATCGGGGCTGACCGAAAATGCGCCAACACTGCAAAATGATTTCCCGTCTGCCAGCTCATTCTGATCCAGTAAAATCTCCTCCATTCCATCAAGTGAACCTTGTTTGCGACAAAAAACAGGATATTGTTTTCCTGCCAAATAACGTGAATAATAAAAATATCCGTCTCTTTTCTCGGGAACAGTTGAATCGTTTTCTTTGATGCGCGCTTTCATCTCTATAAACAACTTTTCCTGCAGTAGTTTTGTGTGTCGCAGGTGCTCATCGAGATAATCGCTTTCCGACCGCAGGTATTTCATGGTCTCAGGATCGGTTTTATCACGCATCCAATAATAATTATCAACGCGCGTCTGTCCATGTTGTATGATTTCATATGGTCGCTTTGGCGCAATGGGAAATAATGACATATTATTCTCCTAGATTATTCTAAAATTAGTGAAGCCCTCTGTTGGAGAAGTTTCCTGAGAAATTAAGCTAAGGTTCGTTTTTTGTTTAAGCTTTGCCGCGCTATGCAATGATGAGGCTGAATTATTTACATGGATTTAACCAAAGATTACAAAATCCTAATGCGTCCATTGCACGTGATACGGATGGGCATTGTCTGGAATATGTTGGTAGACATCTTCCATCGGAAATCCTTCGGAATGGCAAATGATGACCGCCAGTGAAATACCGTGCGCGACGATCAAAACGGATTCGCCAGGGTGTTTATTTACAATTTCATTTATTGACATAAGCACACGGTCAGCCACTTCGTACGGTGATTCTCCATTTGGCGCGCGTTCATAAAAGGAATTTCGCGCTCGCGCTGCCAGTTCCTTTTGATACTTCGCTTCAATCTCTTCCGAAGGCATTCCCTCCCATTCACCGAGATTGATTTCACGCAAGCGCAATTCCAAAGTCACGGGCAATCCCAGGGATTCGCCAATCATCTCAGCAGTCTGTCGGGCCCGCAGCAGGTCGCTGCTATAGATGACAGAGAACTTGATTCCCTTTAGCTGCTCACAAATCGTCAGTACCTGAGCATGCCCCGTATCATTTAATCCAGGTGCGTCAGAAGCTTGTCCCTGCCATTTTCCAGTGAGATTCCAATCCGTTTGACCGTGACGAACAAGCCAGAGTTCTGTCATTTTTCTATTTCCATATTTTTGGATAAGGCAGAAGTAAGTGGCATTAGCTTTACCAGCGGAACCGACTCGGCAAGGCGGAAGCAATCTTCCTGAGTGGACTGGAGCGCCTCGCCCATCATGAGGCGCGAAAGTTCACGGAATGCCAATGGGTAACGACGGGCATAGATATAAAAAGTGGCAGCCGCCTCGACCAACTGCATAACCGCAGCGGTGGCTTTGAAGGTATGTGCGCCAACTGTGACTTGAACGGAAGGATACACCTGGATGTTCTTAAACCAATCCGCTTTTCCACGCCACCCAGCCGCAACAAAATACACACTTGTATCAGCATCGTGTTGCACCACTTCGAGCACCACCTGGCGCGGCTGTCCGCTTTTACGTCCAATGTGTGTGAGCATGAGAAAACGTTTACCTAGGATCCAGCCCAATTTGACTCGATAGAGCCAGAGTGGCAGCCGAAACAAGAAGCGCAGAAACCCTGTAGGCTGATTGGATGTTATTCCTTTATTCATCATTTTTCTCTCCTGGATTTTGTGCCATGCAAATCTCCACTGGAAGGCCCCACATTTGTTTGCGGGTAACCCCTTGAATTTGAAATCCTGCCTTCATCAGTGCTGATTGAACATAGATCGGACGACAATCTACATAGGCGGGTAGACATTGGTGGAACCACTCATAAATGCGTTGAGGAAGATTCTCATGTTCGTCGCGCGCCATTGCTACAACACAAATTCGTCCATCGACCTTCAGCACACGCCGGCACTCCGAGAGAACAGTGGCAATTTCAGGGGTGTCGAACAATTCAAGAGTAAAGGAGATGAAGATTGCATCGAAGGAATCGGTTTCAAAGGGCAAGGCAGCGGCATCTCCCTGTTCAAGAGTGATGCGATGGATTAGTTTTGCGCGAGCAATCCTTTCACTGGCAACCTTGAACATGCCGCGCGAAATATCAATTCCAAACACCCTGCCTGATTCACCCACGGCGTTAGCCAGCGCAAGCAAGGCATGACCGGTACCAAAGCCAATTTCAAGCACGATTTCGCCTGCGCTGACATTTAATCTATTCAATCCCAGTTCTGTCAGCGGTCGCTCGCTACTGGCTGACAGCCAGTCATACCAACGGCTGAGGTGATCATATACGGCAATCGCCTGTCCCTTTGAGCGGGTTACACGGCTAATTTCTGAACGGGTCATTGCCTACTCAATCACTCCTTCCTGTACAAAGCGTGTCAGTTCACTCACGCTCCATTGTTCAAGTCCGAGGCGCTCCACTGTTCTTCCACGCCGCCAGTAATCGGTGCGGTGGATGATACTGCCAAGCTTGATGATACTTTCCATGCCCAGTACCGAAACTCCGAAACGTTTACCGAGCGATGCCATCGGTACCATGCTCATTGGAACATCTTCAAAAAGGTAACGATGGTTCAGTGTAGTGGGTGCTTTGATTCCATAATACCCAGGCTGGTTTTGTATGGCTTCATGCAGATCAACACCATCTGTGTCATATGCCAGTTTGAGCCATTCCAGCGAGGTGCGGGCGCGAATACCAAGCGATGATGCCACCGTCACGCGCTCACGATCCAGGACTTCGAGTACACGAGCCACCGAGGGAGTGACCCCGTCGATATAGAATTGGTAGTCGCCGTGGGTATGTTCAATCCACCCCGCATTGAGCAAGGTCAGGGCGGGATGAAAAATTGCGCCCATGTTGTTCAAGCCGGTGTGCAGCACATCCACACCATCTATGAATTGGGGATATGCGTGTCTAATGGATTCCAATACCAACTCGTTGCGACAGGATGGCAACGCCGCAAGGGGTACTGCTTCCTTGATACGAAAAATACGCGCCTGTGCCGGTCCGTCAGCGCGGCTGGCGTAAATAAACGTCTCGGCTTCGGCTACAGTAACATCCGCCGTACAGCCATGGTCGCGGATCACTTTCGCAAATTCAACTGCGCCGAGCGTGCGCCCCGGATGCAGAATAATGATCTGCCCATCCTTGAGAAAAGGGGCGGCAGTTTTTGCAATATCCGCATGTGCCGAGGACGGCAGCACGACCATGATGACCTGTGCATGCGCTATTGCCTCCGCTATATCAGATGTGATAAGACTCAACTTGCCAAAGCCACGCGGTCCTCCCTCCATACTTTCAAGCTCGATCCCCCCACGTTTTTTGATGATCGAAATATGTTCAAAAGTGCGATTCCAAATGGCTACGTCCGCGCCCATCAACGCCAGGTGAGCAGCCATTGCCTTGCCGCCATGTCCCGCCCCTAAAACTGTATATTTTTCTGCCATGAGATTTTCCCTCAAGTAAAGCGGATAAGAATTCGCCCTACACTAGTTGAGACAGACGTTCCCTCTCAGAGAGAACGCGCCCCGATTCATCTACTGCCTCACAAGCTCCCTCCACAATTCGGGTACGGATCATTCCCCGCCCGAAGCTGTTGTTCATCAATTGGGGAGCGTCCAACACCCCAGCCGTGACCGCCTTCGCCAATGTCGACGGGTCTGCCAATGGATCGTCCACGCCTTGACCTGCAAGATTCTGGATCGCCTCCAGCGTGATGCGTGCTTCGGTAATCAGGGTTCGTTTGCGATCTTGAACCTCAGGCGAGCGGGTCATGTTGGGAGCGCCAAGCGCATTGGTGATGGCGCGCCGCACGATCTTACTGGCTTGGATGACATCATCAGCGGTTGCCGCGTGATGCGCTTCCGTATGTCCGACGATGTGATAAATATCTGGCTTGAGCGCCATTTGTAAATAAGTGCTGGCGGCAAGATGTCCACGTGCCGCATCAGGGTCAAGTGGATGGGATAGCAATCCGATGCGGGTTTGCTTCCAAATACGGAAACGTTTGTCTGCCAGTGGTTTGATAATTTCAAGCACTGCCAGCATCTTTGCCAGATCCATCGCATCACTCGTGCCAGGTGGGCTATTGAACATCATCTGCGCGATGTAATCTGTTACGCCATTTTTCTTTGCGTTGTACGCCGAAAGATAAGCCGCGACCACAAAGATCACATCCGATGCATCGCGCATGCCCCAGTGATGCGGTTCGTTGAGTTCAACGGGAATGTTACGTTCGCCGTACCAATTCATAACTTTTTGATGTTCGCGGATGGAACCTTCCAAATCCCAGGGTCCGCGACCATCCATCTGGTTGAACCAGAAAAGCGGGATGGCGCACCAGGCATTGTGAATGGTTTCGGTCAACACTTCGGCGTAGCGGATAAAATCATCGGTGCCGGAGTAGGCTCGCAGCAGGGGAAAGTTTCCACGGCGGCTGGCTTCATACAATGCACGGTAATCGTCTGTGGTACGTACAGGGACTCCGCCTGCTCCCTTGCGGCGCGGATCCTGCCGCTCAGGGTGGAAGAAATTTTCCTGCGCGTCCTGGTCGGTGCCGAGGGAGATCAGGTCGAGGGCTTGGGCTTCGGCGATCTTTTGGATGCCGTCAATCGTGGCTTCCATCGTCGGCAATCCGAAATGATGACGCAGAATCGGATACGGCGCGCGCCATGCCATTCGTTCAGTAACAGGCTGAGGGTAGTCTGATTCGGTTAAATCCTGCGCTGGCTGACCTTTGAGATACGCCAAAACCTGTTCGGGTGATTCGCTTCCATCGAAGATTTTTTCAAAGAAGCCGAGTTTGCCAGCACGCTCAGCAACGGGCGGCGTTCCCCCAAACGCAAACTTGACTCCAGCCTCGTGAAGTTCGGCGGCTTCTTCTGCAAGTTGACCCAGCAAACGCTCGCCATTTTCAGGCGTGAGGCGATATGAAATGCCGACAAGATCAGCTTTTTCAGCTCGTGCGGCTTCGAGGACTTTTTCAATCGGGACGGCTGGTCCTAAAAAGATTGTGTGCCAGCCCGCGGTTTCAGCCAGCCGCAAAAAATTGGATATGCCTGCCACATGAACGCATTCACCCAGCGCGGCGGCGATGACGGTTTTGGTCATATCAACTCCTCTTCAATTATCAATTCCGGAGACCTGCGACTCAGTATCCATAGCCCAATGGCTCCAGACGCCAGAGACCCTAATATGATGGCGAGTTTTGAATTTTGTGAAATGGCTGTTTCACCGAAGGCGAGAATGGTGATGAAAATGGACATGGTAAAACCAATGCCTCCCAGAAAACCAGCGCCGAGCAAATCTCTCCAGCCTGTTTCTTCAGGTAATTTTGCCAGGCGTAATTTCACCGCCAAAAACGAAGCCAGAACAATGCCCAGCGGTTTGCCGATGAACAGCCCGGAAAAAATACCGATTGTATTAAGCGTGAAAATAGTTTGAAGAAAATTTGCAGAAATCGCGATACCGGTATTTGCCAGCGCGAAAATCGGCATGATCATTAGCGAAACAGGTTTGTGTAAAAAGTGCTGTATTTTGTAGGAAGGTGAGGATGGACTTCCATCTCTAAATGGCAGGGCGAACGCAAGCAAGACGCCGGCGATGGAAGCGTGGATGCCAGACTGGAGCATCAGATACCACATCAACACTCCTAAAAGAAGATAGGCTGGGATGGAATTGACCCCAAGCTTGTTGAGTATCAACAGAAAAACGTAAACTCCAACAGCCAATAGCAAATAGGATAGCGAAAATCCATCTGCATAGAAAAATGCAATGACCGCCATCGCGCCGAGATCATCGACGATGGCAAAGGCAGTTAGAAATATTTTGATGGACGCAGGTACTCTGCTGCCAAGCAAAGCCAGCGCTCCAAGCGCGAACGCGATGTCTGTTGCCATTGGAATTCCGAAACCATTTTGGGTGGACTGTCCGTAGTTGAGGGCGAGAAAAATCAGGGCGGGGGTCACCATTCCACCGGCAGCGGCAAAAAGTGGGAGGGAGGCATTTTTCAAGTCCGAGAGTTCGCCAATGTATATTTCGCGTTCAATCTCGAGACCAATCAATAAAAAGAATATTGCCATCAAGCCGTCGTTTACCCAGTGCAGGATGGAGTGTTTCAAGTGAATGGAGCCGAGGTCAAATCCAATTTCGATGTGCCAGAAATCCAGAAAAATGTTTCCGTAGACAGAATTGGCAATCAGCATGGCTGTGATTGCGCCTACAAGCAAAATTATGCCTGAGGCTCGTTCGCTTTCAAAAAACTCAAGGAAGAGTGTGGTAAGTTTCGTTTTCATGGTTTATAAAAATCTTTCTTAATAAATTAAGTAATCTGGCAATATAAATACATATACCTGTCAACTTGTTGAGTTAACTCAGAAAATATAAAGTCTCCACTGAGTCACCATTCTTCGAGAGCAGGGAGCCCCGCCCAGGTAATCAATGCGCCACAGATGATGAACTCGATCAAGATCAGATTTTTTCCTCCGATTCAGAAAATATATTTTTTTACCGAAAGCATCTTTGCTTTAATTTTCGCCAGATTCTCTAATTCAACTCGCCTTTTGCCACTGAGCGCGTACGCCCCACGGTTTGAGATGGAATGCGTTCGCCAAACTGCTCGTGGAAAATTCGGTAATAGAACAACTCCTCTTTTGAGCGAAGGACGGCTTGCGGATATTGCCGCTGTGCTTCGGCGAAATCCATGTCTGAAATCTGGTCGTTGGCATAATGCGCCAGCAAATCACGCGAGCCTGTGCCGTGAGAGAACTTTTGCTTTGGGCGTTGGAGAATTCCATTGGGCAGGAAACCGGCAAAGGCGCGGCGCAGAAGCGTTTTCTCAGTTCCGCCTCCAACATGGAACTTTAATTCGGGCGGCAGGCTTAATGTCAGTCGGATCATTTCCTTATCGAGAAATGGGACTCTTCCCTCGATGCTGTGCGCCATCGTCATTCTGTCTGTCCGTTGCAGATTGGTGTTATGCAAATTGGTGGTGATCGTCCACAACTCACGCTGGAATTGTTGGGCATCCGTCACGCCGCTCAAGTACTCGTAGCCGCCAAAAATTTCATCGGCGCCTTCGCCGGTAAGCATTACCTTGACATGCTGCGATGCAAGGCGTGCCAGAAAATAATTTGGGATGGCGCTGCGCACCAGCGCCGCATCAAACGACTCAAGGTGGTAGATGACCTGGGGCAGCACATCCAGCATTTCCTGAAAGTCATAGATGTAAACATGATGGCGCGTGCCAAGCGCATCAGCAACTTCCTGCGAGCGGGCGACATCCTCGCTGCCCTCCATGCCAACCACAAAGGTATCGAGATTATCGCGTCCTTCACGCGCCAGCGCGGTGATCAGACTGCTGTCCAATCCGCCGGAAAGGCTGACCCCCACGGGAATGCCGGGGTCGGCGATTAACCTTTTTTGAACCGCGCGGCGCAGGGTGGAACGGATCAAATCATCATATTCGGCTTCGGGCAGGTTGGATGGCAGGGAAGTGTTCCACTGTAAGTCGTCAATATGAAAATAACGCACAAAACCGCGCACGGCGCTCCACCAATGTCCAGCGGGGAACTCACACACATCTCCCTGCATATCGAGCAGCGCCTTGATCTCAGACGCAAAGAACATGCCCGTATCGTTTTTAATGTAATAGAGCGGTTTGATTCCAATGGCGTCACGCGCCAGTAATACTTCGTCACCGAAATACGCAAAAGCGAACATACCATCGAGCGCGTCAATGGCTTCCATGCCGTGTTTCATGATCAAGCGAAGGACCACTTCCGTATCTCCCTGGGTAAGCCAGTCCCCGGAAAGCTGACTGCGCAGAGATTGGAAATTGTAAATTTCGCCGTTGAACACGATCCAATGTTGACCGTCCGTCATCGGCTGATGGCTGGCGGCTACATCCACAATCGAGAGACGGGCATGACCTAGCGCGCCTTGGGGTGTTTGCGTGACACCCTGCTCATCAGGTCCACGGTGGCGCAATTTGCGTACCGCCTGCTCCACAAAAGTTGTATCCTTGTTCGGGGTTGACCCGCAGAATCCACACATAATCTCTCCTTACTTTTTCTTGATCAAATCAAATTTTTTCATTAATTGTTGGCGCCGTCCTGGGTGAAAGACACCGTCACTGGAAGCGCGGACTTCTTCAACCGAGTAAAACATCTTCGGGTTGAGTTCATGGATGATTTTCTCAACTTGTTCCAGTTCGCGGCGGTGGATGGTGGTAAATACAGCAATTCCAAATCTAAAACTGGAACGTCCAAAAGTTAGCATTCAAGTCAGTTTTTGACTGTCAAGCGTAGTTTTTGGTAGGCAGAGTGACTTTTTTCCCGCACTCGGTCCCCTCTCGCCTCATCATAAATTCTTAAAACCGTGAATT
>CAMCQT010000093.1 GCA_945877125.1 Candidatus Brevifilum fermentans
CCAGACGTTTGCGTTGTTTCTCTGGCAGTTCACTGGCGGCGCTAATTAATGCGGGTTGTTGGTGTTTGGTGTTTTTTCTGAACATGGGCTGAGTATATTAATTTTCTTCGGTTTTGACGAGGGTTGCTACCCTTTTTGCAGTGGAGTCAAGCATGGATATAACAATTCGCCGCGCAACACAGGAAGACAAAGCCGACTGGGTTCGTATGCGCAAAGGGATCTGGCCCGACTGGAGCGATGAATATTTGGCTATTAATATGGATGAGACCCTTGCCAGCGCTGATGATTTTGTCATCTTTGCTTGTGATGGAGATAAGCCCATCGGCTTGACCGAAGCGCGAATAAAAGACCATGCAGAAGGGTGTGAAACCAGTCCTGTGGGCTATCTTGAAGGATGGTTCGTTCAGGAGGAATATCGCGGGAAAGGCGTGGTGGGAATTATGACTCAAGCCGCAGAAGATTGGCTGCGTGAGAAAGGCTGTACCGAGGTGGCTTCGGACACTTGGCTGGAAAATGAATCCAGCATCCGCGCACATGTGAAGATGGGCTATGCTGAAGTGGAGCGTCTGGTACATTACGTAAAAAAGTTGTAATTGCAAATCCGCAAAAATCAGCGAGCGCCGAAAATAAGCATTTGCGGGGGGCTATTTGCATTTTTTCCATTCGCAGCAATATCCATTAAAATTTTGGTCGAGAAATAACCCTGATTACAGGCTGTTTGGCGCGCCATTGTTGGGGTTAAAGATGTAAAATATAAGCGAATAATCAAGAAAACAGGAACAGCTTTACGGTCAGATTTGAGGCGGAGTTTGAAGATTCTCATTCCCGAATAGGACGAAAATCATCATGTTTTCACATTGTAATTATCTTGCAATACTACCAATGATTGGATTATTCGTAAACAAATTTGTATAATGGTCTTATTAACCCTTGTGCAGTATGGCGCAAAAGGTTTTTGTTATGAGCATCCGTCTAAAAGTCATTCTGCCCTATTTGTTTTTGACCATAATCGTATCTGTGATTGGGGTCTATGTAGTCACGCGCCTTGTGTCAAATACCATTCAAGAGCGGCTGACCAATCAACTTTTGGAAGCGGGGCGTGTCGTTTCAGATAGTTTTGTGCGCCAGGAAGTTCGGCATGTTGAAACCGCGCGCATCATTGCCTATACCGCCGGGTTGGCTGAAGCGCTTGCAAGCGAGGATCGTGAAACCGCGCTGGCATTGACAGAGCCGGTTTTTGCGGGGTTAACGCTTGAGAATGTGATCTTGATCTCAGCTCAAGGACATGAGCTTGTTCATTTGATATTGGATGAAAAAGGCGAGTTGCAGCGCGTGACACAGGATACCGATGCGGCTAAATCCATGATCGTTGCGCCGTTTTTGACCAATCAAAATTCTGAGGAACCTCCGCGCCGCGCGTTGGGGAGTAATTTTATAAATAATGAGACCTATTACTACACGTCCATGCCTGTGTCTTTGGATGGCAAGTTCTGTGGTGTGGTTGTGGTTGGCACATCCATTCGGAATATTCTTCCGTTTTTGAAAAGCACTGCCCTGGCAGATATTATTATTTATGGTGGTGATGGACAAGCCATCGGCACCACGCTCGGCATGGCCGATCAAAATATGTTAAATCTTATTTCGATCAAAAAAGAGGAATATCAAAAAATCATTGCTTCAAAAGATATTGTGACTGGGAATAATATTTGGGTTGATGAACGCTCTTTTAGCATTGCGCGCGGCCCCTTACAGGTGGGTAATGACCGCATTGGTGTATTCGCCGTGGCGCTGCCATTGGATTTTGTGCTCAAATCGGGGTCAGATAGCCGAACAACCTATGTGATTCTGTTTACCGTTGTTTTCTTTTTCGTGCTGGGGATCGGCTATATGGTTACGCGGTTGATTATTAATCCCCTGTATTCCCTTGTGAATACGTCACAGGCTATTGCTGGCGGTGATCTTAAACAGCGGACGGGCATCAGATCGAACGATGAGATTGGGACACTTGCCAACACCTTTGACGATATGACTTCGCGCCTGCAGGAACGCACACTTGAACTGGAACGGACAAATCAAATCCTCAGAAACATTGACAGGACGAAGACAAATTTTATTCAGATCTCGGCGCACGAATTACGCACTCCGCTTACGCTCATCATGGGCTATTCGCAAATGCTGGAACAGGACACAAAAAACAACCCTGAATTATTGTCATTGGCGCAGGGTATTCTGGAGGGTTCAGAGCGCATGACTGATATTGTGGAGAGTATGCTGGATGTTTCGCGCATTGACAGCAACACCCTGTTCCTAAGAAAAACCGGACTGCGAATTGACCTGTTGATCAAGAAAGTTAATAAGCGGCTTGAGAAGGCATTTGAAGAACGCAACATTGCGATGAACACAGATGGACTCCGCGACCTGCCTCTTGTCCCAGCCGACCCAGACCTGCTTCTAAAGGCGTTTAATAATATTATTATGAACGCGATCAAGTTCACACCTGACGGCGGATCAATAACAATAAGCGGGAAATTCATAAATGGGAGCGAGCCGCCGCAAGTTGAAATCGCAATCCGTGATACAGGTATTGGCATTGAACCCGCCTTGCAGCATTTGATCTTTGAAAAGTTCAATCAAACAGGTGATGTACTTTTACATTCATCTGGCAAGACCAAATTTAAAGGGGGCGGTCCCGGACTTGGTCTGGCAATTGCACGCGGTATCGTGGAAGCCCATGGTGGGCGAATTTGGGTGGAAAGTCCGGGATATAATGAAGAAGTAAATCCGGGAAGCACGTTCTTTGTTTCTTTACCTGCCGAGAAACACTTGGAGACAAACTGATGACAACTTCCACCCGCGAACGACGTGATTGGACATTGCTTATTTTTATCATCCCGATCGGGATTATTTTAATGCTGATCGCAGGACAGATCGCGATTCAACTTGTTCCGATCTGGAGCATCAACGCGGGGATGCAATCTAACCTTGACCCAAACAATCTTCCAAACCAGCAAAGTGGACCGGTACAACCGATATTGCCCGCGATTTTGACTCCGCTGGGATGGTTCGACACTTTTCTTACGCCTGGGGCTGATACTGAAGATCAGATTATCTTTCCGCCTTTTGTGATCTTCGAACCTAGCGCCACGCCGGTAGTAACTCATCTGCCGCCCACAGCGGTTACGCCCCCTCCCGTCACTCCAGTAACTGATACACCCATCGTAACTACATTGCCGCCTGTTACCCCCACAAAAAAGCCACCTACCTCCACGCCACCCACTTCCACGCCACCGACTTCCACACCGCCGACCTCCACACCGCCCACCTCCACACCGCCGACTTCCACACCGCCGACTTCCACACCGCCGACCTCCACGCCACCGACCGAGGTCTCTATAACTTCTACCGTTCCACCCGGTGCAACAGCAGTGACACCGGCGCCGGCCGACGTTGTCGGTACACCTGACCCTCAGATATATAATTTGGAAGATGGCACATATATTGTGCTAAATCTTGGGTCAAAACCGCTTCAAGTTACAGGGTCAAACCCAGATTATGATCTGGTTTATTATGAAATGGAATTTTCCGTATTTGGTGTTCCATCAGGTAATATTTATTTGGATCAGGTCATGATCGGCATTACGAATGACCCAACCGGGGGTACTTTCTACACAGTATTTTATTGGGGTGATGGCGATCCGGATAAGAATTCAAATGTCGGTGATATTGCCGTGTCAACAGGGGAGGAGGCAGATAATCAACAAATCGCTGTTTCTGACCTGTATGGGACTGACCCCTATCAAACTGGCATTGCAATTGATGTCGATAATGCAGACAGTAATCCGCCTGTAAATTCATATCAATACGTAGTTATTTTTGCGCCCATAATAGGAGCTGTTGGCGAGTCTGCAAATATAAATGCTGTTGAAGTTATTCCTGAACCACCATCAGTAATTGGGTCGCCAGCTCAATCTGTGGATAACGTCCCTGCCCCGCCTGCCGACAACGAGCCTGCTCCGCCTGCCGACAACGAGCCTGCTCCGCCTGCCGACAACGAGCCTGCTCCGCCTGCCAACAACGAGCCTGCTCCGCCTGCAGACAACGAGCCTGCTCCGCCTGCCAACAATGAGCCTGCTCCGCCGTAGTCAAATTTTGCAGAAAAGCGAGACCAGTTTTGGGGTCTCGCTTTTTCTGACATTAGACAGAGACACGCATCCATCATCCGCCAGTATAAATTCCTTCGCTTTTTCATCGTCTTTCATAATCAGAATAAACATCCAAAAGCGGATAAAATAAACATATACAGATAACGACTATGATAATTACCGAAAGGCGGAACAATGCAATATTCAAAAGCTGAACTTGCTGTACTACTAAAACAACCAAAACCGCTCTGGCTGGTGGATGCAGACTTGAGCGGTGCGGAACTGCCTGAGACTGACTTGATCGATGCCAGATTGAGCGGCGCCAATCTGAGCGACGCCAATCTGATCAACGCAGACCTGATCGATGCTGATCTGAGCAAAGCTGATTTAAGCCGCGCCAGAATGTGTGGTGTTGACCTGCGCAGAGCAAACTTGAACAAAGCCAATCTGAATAAAACCGACTTGAGCGCAGCCAAGCTGATCGGCGCCGACCTGGTTGATGCCGACATGATCGGTGCCAAGTTAACTGGCGCCAAATTGAGCGATGCCGACCTAAGCAAAGCTGACCTGATCGCTGCGGATTTGAGCAAAGCTGATTTGAGCCGCGCCAAGTTGATCCGTGCCAACCTAAGCAAAGCCGACCTGAGCGGGACCAAATTAACCGGCGCCAACCTCAATGAGGCTGACCTGCGTGGCGCAAACCTGATAGGCGCCTTCTTAAGCAACTCCAACCTGAGCGGAGCCAAACTCACCGGCGTGGACCTGCGTTGGGTCAATTTGAGCAAAGCCAACTTGACCCAAGCCGACCTGAGCCGTACCAATCTGGTCAGCGCCGACCTGAGCGAGTCTGACTTGAGCGAGGCCAAGTTGAACAAAGCCGACTTGAGTGAGTCCAATCTAAGCAATGCAAATCTAACCAAAGCGGATTTGAGCGAGGCAAAACTGATCGGTGCTGACCTGAGCGGCGCAATCTTGCGCTGGGCTAACATGACGGAAGCGGTATATGCCTCAAACACAATATTCCCTGATGGATTTGATCCCAAAGCGGCTGGCGCAATGCTCGTTTCCTAAACAAAGAATACGACATCAGGATTTTTCATTAGTACGGTTTTCTCAAAGTAGCTTGACCATTTTATAAGTTTATGGCAAAGGCTTAACGCGAATTACGCAAATTGGGCGAATTACGCGAAAGTATAGAAAAATTCGCGCTACACCTGCACTGACGTGCGGCGCAAGTGTTCGCTTCATTCGAGCCATTCGCGTTAAAGATTTTTAGACTTTGAGAAATCCGTATTTAGAGGCAAAAAATCACTTGCCCAAAAAGCAAAACACCCATATAATACGGCTCGCAAGTAATTTTTTACACGCGGGAGTCGCCAAGTGGTAAGGCATCAGCCTTCCAAGCTGATATTCGTGGGTTCGAATCCCATCTCCCGCTCTCTTTAGCGGTTAGCCATTAGCGTTTAGCAAATTTTTCAATAAAACGCTAACTGCTAATCGCTGATTACTTTTAGGGCCCGTGGCGCAGCGGTTAGCGCAGGCGACTCATAATCGCTTGGTCGCAGGTTCGAATCCTGCCGGGCCCACTTTTGACCGTTTTTTTAGGGGTGTTTTGGGATATCAAATGCAGCCAAGGGATTAGGCAAGTGATTGCCATTGCAAAAAATTCCCCATACCATTCATACTTTTCTTCATTTCCACCCAAACAACATCTATTTCATAATCTTTCAATTGACTCACGCCAGACTGCAGGTGGATTCTCCCTTTCAGTGTGAAAACTGCCGGGGATTTTTTCTGCCAGGCTAGGATGTAAATCCAGATGCGCGAATCTTCGTCTAGTTATTTTGAATCAACAATGGTCGAATACTCTCTGCCCAGGCGCGGATGGCTTTCCAGTCGCGGTGATCGCCTTCCTTCCAGACGCCGAAGAGCACGCTCAAGCGGAATTTCAGCCTGTCGCTGAAAGATGGGATTTTGCTGATTTGCAGCACGCCGGTAAAGAGACCTTCGCTCACAGGTTTCACCAGCGCGCGCACGGGGTCCAGCCATGTGGCGACATGACTGCGATATTGGTCGGCGTTGCGCATGGCGAGGGTCATGCAAACCAGAAAGGCGGCGAAGGGTTTTTGTGCCAATTCTGCGCGATGCGTTTGCACAAATTGCATGGCTTCGGGCAGCCATGCCGCGGCGTTGATGGCACTGCCGGCGACCACCGCCCGATATTGAGAGAGGTCTTTCACCTCCCGCATGGGGAGCACGTCTACTTGTGCGCCGCTTTCGGCGAGGGTTTTTCCGATGGCTTCGGCGACTCCGGCTGTGGCGCCAAAGCGGCTGGCATAGGTAACAAGAATTTTATGGTTCATGTTTTCTCCATCTCAACAATGTGCTTGGATTTTATACAAGCTTAGCGCCAGATGTTTTCGTAATTGCCTTTGATCAATTTACCTTCTGCAAAACGCTGAGGCAAGAGGGATGAAATATCCACGGTCTTTGCGGCGCCATCTAAAATCAACTCAGCCATGCACAAGCCAACTGCGGGCGCGGTTTTGAAGCCCGTGCCGCTGTGACCACAATCGAGATAAAAGCCTTCGGGTCCCGCCGCGCCGAGCATGGGATGCTGGTCAGGTGTGATGCCGTCGTAGCCGCCGTGTGCGCTGTGGAGCGCGCCCTTTTCCATCGCAGGCAAGCGCAGGCAGAGGCGGTCGATGGCGCGTTCGACAAATCCCTTTTTGGCATGGTCAGCATCGCCGTCGGGTGATTCGCCGAGCGGGTTGCCATCTTCCAGCCCAACCAAAGTCAACTCACCTTCAGGGCGGAAATACATCTCGTTTCCAAAATCAATGACCGTGGGATGCGTGGGACCGATCTCCGGCGGACGCACGACAAACATGGTGTCGTGCCGCCACGTGCTGTACGGCAGATCGAGATTGACCATTTTGTTGAATTGACCCGCCCAAGCGCCCGCGGCATTGACCACGACCGGAGCTGAGAATGCACCCTGAGCAGTTTCCACGCCTGTGATTTTTCCGCCCGCAGTTTGGATGGCGCTGACCGAACAGCCCTGCACCAAGCGGACTCCTCTGGCGCGCGCGGCGGTCATCAGCGCGTTGGCTGTGTCACTCGGCATTGCGTAACCTGATTCGGGTTCGTATGCGGCGAGTTCAATATCATCGGTCACAAGGTACGGCGCAAGGCGTTTGACATCGTCAGCGGTGACGAGGAGCGCGGGAATGCCAATTTCCTGGTGCAGTTTGACGTTGGCTTTTAAGGCTTCGATATGTTTCGCTTCCACGAACTGAATAAAGCCCGTGCGGGTGAAACCACAGCCAGCATCGCCGCCAACCCTTTCCTTCCAGTTGCGAAAATATTGAAACGAGACCCATGCAAGGCGCGAGTCAACTTCGGTGTCGTAATGCATCCGCACCAATCCACTGGAACGACCGGTGGCACCTGCGCCGATGAATTGTTTTTCGAGGACGATAACTTTTGTCCCGCGTTGTGCCAGGTGAAAAGCCAGACTCGCGCCCTGCACCCCGCCGCCAATGATGATGACATCCGCTGTGTTCGACATGTTGATTAATCCTTAGACCTTATCCGAAATAATCCACAGATGGTAGTGGTCAAAGCGTAAGTGATGGATAAATTTGATATCCTCAGTGCTTACCCGTCAAAAATCTTTTTTAACACGAATGGCACGAATTAGGCGAATTTCGCAAATGCTTTTTGTTTTTCGCGCCATTCGCTCCATTTGCGTAATTCGCGTTAATTTTTTTCACTTCAATTTAACCACTACCCCACAGATTATAAAGATTTCACAGGCAGAAAAATCTGCGTAAATCGGCGCAATCTGTGGATAAAATAAAAATCTCTTTTATAAACGCTAAAAATTAGCGACCCGTTGACGTGCTTCCTCTGGCAGGGAATCCAAGCCGGAAGAAACAGTCCACGTCTCCACGTGCTGTGTCGAATCGCCGGGGTTCAACTTCTTAAGCGGAGCGAGACTCTCAAGCTCCAAAAACTGTTCGCCGCAATACAGTTCGGCATTGCAATTATTATCGGGGTGAGGCAAACCCGCAAGCACATCAAACGTCTTGCGGAACAGAACACCATCCACCCAATAAGCCAGCCAGCCAGGTGAATTGAAATATCCGATCTTGAACGGCGGCAGGGCATCTGCCTTGAACAAAACAAACTTATCATCCAACTTCAACCGCGGATCGTGGATTTGCGCGTACGGCCAAAGAGAAATTTGACGGTTGTGAAGCAAGCCAGCCGCATCCGCATTTCCAGTGGGCATGGGCAAAATGGCGGTGCCGCCCAAACGAAGCTGGGTAATCGCCCACGGAGCCAGTTCCACAGGCCACAGCCCATCGTTGATGAGGGTATGAGTCAGCGTGACAGAGGGCTTATCCGCGGCGAGGCGAATTTCGATCCGCTTGCGAATGCCTGAGCCGGGTTCGGTTGCGCCTTCCAAAATCACACCATCTGGCAGGTCAGTTATGGCAACCTCGCCGCCATCTGGAATGTACGAGCGGGGCATGGCTTCGGGCGAGTGCCACAGGCGATGTCCGCCAAGAATATGATAATCGCCGTAAGACGTGGGAATCGGCTGGGACTTGCTCAGATCAGCCAGCAGATTGGGTTTACCCGCAGGGAAAAGCCCCGTGATGCGCGGACCAATGGTCAGATATTCAATTTGCAAAAAGTCATTTTTTAGAATGCGTTTGTTCATAATGCTCCCTATTATTTCAGAAATTTACCCGTAGTAAAGATTTTCCTAGCGCACTTTGCGTACTTTGCGGTTCAAATACACGTCAGGAAAAGCCTGACAAAATACAATCTCCCCTGTCAAACAGGGGAGATTGTTGAATAGTAAAACGTGGATCAAAGCCCCTTGTTCAAATGATAGTACAAGTCATTCCAACGCAGTTTTTCCTTGAATTCCTGCACGCGGGTATTTTCGTCGATCAAGAGGAACTCGATGCCGGCCATGTCTGCAAAGTCCTGCAAATGTTCTGCGGTGACCGAATAGCTGAAACTGGTGTGATGTGCGCCGCCGGCGTAGATCCAGGATGCGGCAGCCACCTTGAGGTTTGGACGAGGCAGCCACAGGGCACGCGCCACGGGCAGTTTGGGAAGCGGCTCGTCGGTTGGGATGACATCCACTACGTTGGCAACCATGCGGAAGCGTTGTCCCATGTCCATCATCGAAGCCCCAATTGCAGGACCGGTATTGGCGTCGAAAACCAATCGGACAGGGTCAGCCTTGCCGCCAATCGAAAGCGGATGAATCTCAAGTTTCGGCTTGCTCACCGCGATCGACTCGCAGATTTCAAGCATGTGCGAACCCAGCACTTTGTCGCCGGAGGCGCTCAGGTGATAGGTGTAATCTTCCATGAAACTGACGCCGCCTTTCATGCCCGCGTTCATCACCTTCATTGCGCGCACGAGAGCCGATGTCTTCCAATCGCCTTCGCCACCGAAACCGTAGCCGTCGCGCATCAAACGCTGAACAGCCAGACCGGGCAATTGAGCCATTCCGTGCAGGTCTTCAAACGTGGTGGTGAAAGCTTTGAAGTTGCCCGCCTTCAGGAAGTTACGCAAACCAATTTCGATCTTCGCGCCTTCGCGCAGGGATGCGTGTTTTTCTCCGCCGGGGAGCAAAGCGGGAACAACATCGTACTCGTCGAGATATTCCTGCACCATCTTTTGGATGTCTGACTCTGTGGCCTCGTTCATCACTTTGACGAGATCCCCTACCCCGTAGCCGTAGACGGAGTACCCGAGCTTAATCTGCGCCTCGACTTTGTCGCCTTCGGTCACAGCCACGTCGCGCATGTTGTCGCCAAAGCGCGCAAGCCGCGCGCCCTGCCAATCAGCCCACGCAGATGCGGCACGCGCCCAAACGCCCAACTGCGCCTGCACTTCATCTTCCTTCCAATGCCCAACGACCACCTTGCGATCCAGTCGCATACGGCTGCCGATGAAACCAAATTCACGGTCACCATGCGCGGCCTGGTTGAGATTCATAAAATCCATATCGATCTCAGACCACGGAATTCCCTGGTTGTATTGCGTGTGCAAATGTGCGAACGGCTTCTTGAGCAGGCTCAAACCGGCGATCCACATTTTGGCGGGCGAGAAGGTATGCATCCAGGTAATGAGACCGATGCAGTTCTTCGATGAATTCGCTTCCAGGCACAACTCACGGATAGCATCTGGCGTGGTCAAAACAGACTTGAACACGATCTGCACAGGCAAATGTTTTGAAGCGCCAAGTGCGGCGGCAATTTCACGTGAATGTTCTGCCACTGTTTCCAGTGTTTTAGGACCATATAAATGCTGACTTCCCGTTACAAACCAAACTTCGTATTGCTTTAGATCGATCATGATTGCATCTCCTTTTTACAATTTACAATTTTTTTGTTTGCCCATAATAGGCGTTTGCGCCGTGCTTTCTTAAATAGTGCTTGTCCAATAATTCCTGCTGCATGGGTTGAATATCAGGTGTGAGCATCATGGCGTGCAGGTTCATGAATGCAACCTCTTCCATCACCACCGCATTGTGTACGGCGTCCATCGCATCTGTGCCCCATGCAAACGGACCGTGACTGTAAACCACAACTCCAGGGATGGCATCTGGATTTTTGCCTTGGAAGGTTTCTATGATGACCGTGCCCGTTTCTTTCTCGTATTCGCCCTGAATCTCTTCGACAGTCATTTTCCTTGTGCAGGGAATTTCGCCGTAGAAATAATCGCCATGCGTTGTGCCGAGTGCCGCAATGCCGCGGCCTGCCTGTGCAAAGCTGGTCGCCCAACGGCTGTGAGTGTGGACGATACCGCCGATATTTGGAAAGGCTTTATACAGCTCAAGATGCGTTGGCGTATCGGAAGAAGGCTTCAAACTTCCTTCCACAGTTTTTCCCGTTGCCAGTTCCACGACCACCATGTCCTTTGCCTTCATGTCATCATAGGCAACGCCCGAGGGTTTGATGACGACCAATCCCTTCTCGCGGTCAATGCCAGAGACGTTGCCCCACGTAAAGGTGATAAGACCATGCTTGGGAAGCAGCAGATTCGCCTGAAATACTTGTTCTTTGAGTTTTTTGAGCATCACTTCTCCGTAGGTCACGTTTGCAACGTGACTGTCACGCTAAAAGCGTGACCTACTTTAATCCTTCCACTGCGGCGCGTTCGATTCCAAGTCCGTTTTTATAGCGTTCCATGAATACCGCAAAGCCAGCTACATCTTTTTGATCGGGAGCAATGGTTGAGCCTTTTTCACCCGCAAAGACCTTGTCTGAGAGATAGGCTTCGAGGGGTTGATTTCCAGATTTGTGAATCAGGTAGGAGGCGAGCAAGGCAATGCCCCACGCGCCGCCTTCGCCGGCGGTTTCCATCACAGAAACGGGAACATTCATCGCCGCCGCCATCATCTTTTGACCCACATCCTTTGTCTTGAAGAATCCGCCGTGACCGAGAAGCTGATCGATCTGCACTTTTTCCTGCTCGAAGAGAATATCCATGCCGAGTTTTAATGTGCCGAGCGCTGAGAACAAATGCACGCGCATGAAGTTCGCAAGGGTGAAGCGGCTTGCGGGAGTGCGGACGAAAAGCGGGCGTCCCTCTTCAAAGGCGGTGATGGACTCACCTGAGAAATAATTGTAGGCAAGCAATCCGCCGCCGTCCGCATCGCCTGTGAGCGCTTTGTTAAATAGCAATTCGTACAGTTTGGATTCGCCTACTTCCACGCCGAGCGCCTGCGTGAATTCGTGGAACAGGTCAACCCATGCGTTGAGATCAGATGTGCAGTTGTTGGCGTGTACCATCGCCACGGGTTTGCCTGTGGGCGTGGTAACCATGTCAATTTCGGGATAGAGTTTTGAGAGCGCATTTTCCAACACGATCATGGCGAAGACAGATGTGCCAGCAGATACATTGCCCGTTCGCTCTGCCACGCTGTTGGTTGCTACCATGCCCGTGCCTGCATCACCCTCTGGCGGACAGAGCGCAATTCCGGCCGTGAGTTGTCCGCTTGGATCGAGTAACTTTGCGCCTTCTTCAGTTAGAACGCCTGCGGCATCGCCTGCGACTAAAACTTTGGGCAAAATATCTTCGAGTTTCCACGGGATGTTTTCAGCCTTGAGCTGCTCGTTGAATTGACCGACCATGCGTTTGTCGTAGTCGTTGGTCTTGCTGTCGATGGGGAACATGCCCGAGGCTTCGCCCACGCCCAAGACCTTTTGTCCCGTCAACTTCCAGTGGACATAGCCGGCCAGCGTGGTCTGATGGCTGATGTCTTTGACATGCGATTCCTTATTCAAGATGGCTTGATAAAGATGCGCGATGCTCCAACGCTGGGGAATATTGAATTGGAATAGATCGGTAAGTTTCTCGGCCGCCTGTCCCGTCATGGTGTTGCGCCATGTGCGGAACGGGACGAGTAGATTTCCGTCCTTATCGAATACGACATAGCCGTGCATCATGGCGCTGAAGCCGATGGCGCCAATGGTCTTGAGCGGGGTTTTATATTTCTCAAGAACCTCATGGCTAAGATTCCGATAGCTTTCCTGCAAGCCTGCCCACACGTCTTCGAGGCTGTACGTCCAGACTCCGTTTTCGTGTTTGTTTTCCCACTCATGGCTTCCTGACGCAATCGGCAGATGATCCTCGCCGATCAGTACCGCTTTGATACGAGTTGAACCGAGTTCAATGCCAAGAACGGTCTTTCCACTTTCAATTGCTTTTTGGGTATCGTTTTGATTCATGTTTATCTCCAATTATTTGAAGTCGCGGCTTTGCAAATCACCAACTCCATGCAAGCAAATGATTTTCATTGAGATTTTTTGCATGGCAGAGAAGGTCAAAAACTAACCTGGGTACCAAATGGTGCGGGGATCATCCTGCGCCCGCTCGTAATTCCAGGCGGCTTCGATCATTTTCTGCATGTCATATTTGGGTCGCCAACCCAGCATCAATTTCGCTTTGGTGTTGTCGAGCCAGGTGGAGTGATATTCGGTTTTGATTTCCACGGTGGGCAGACCGCGAGTGAAATTTAGATATTTGCCCATTTCGCCATAGTCCACGGGTTCATCCATGCTGATGTTGAACAACTGTTGGCGCGCCCTTGGATGGTCAACCGTAGATAAGATGGCACTGACCAAATCTTCAACGTGGATAAAATTCCGTTTAACGGGAACAGCCTCAGGGTCGAGCATGATCGGGATGGTCTGCGTCCGCACGTATTCATCCACTTTTTGAGCATCCACCAAATCGCGCCAGCGCGGCCCGCCGAAGACATCCTGACCAAAGGAAAGTTGATATTTGAAATCATCCTTTTCCATGATCCACGGGGCACGCAGGCAGCAGCCGTTGAGATTATATTGAATGTAATATTGTTCGAGCATCACTTCTTCGAGCACTTTGGAAAGTGCGTAACAGCCCGGGTATGCCGAATGTTTTTGAGTTTCAGTTACTGGAATTTGGCGCGGATAAACAAAATGACCAACGCCCGCATCGCCGCCGATGAGAATAAATTGTTGAAACGTGGGGCTGAGGCGGCAGGTTTCAAGCAGCCAAAACAAGCCCTTCACCGCCACATCCATGATCTGGTCGGGAGTTTCTTTGACAGTTGCAAAATGGACAACGTGTGTCACGCCGTCCATCGCTTTTTCTACATCTGCGCGGTACTCGATGGAGCCGTGAATATTTTGTATCCGTTCGTGAGGTTCAAGTTCACGGTTGTGGCATAAAGCGCGAACCGTGAACGAGTCAAACTTTGGGTCAGCCAACAGACGCTTAATAAATACCCGCCCCACTTTGCCTGTTGCGCCAGTCACTAAAATAATTCCAGCTTTGGACATTGGGTTCCTTGGAAAGTAGTTCAGGCTTTTCGCCTGAAATTTTAGACACAGGCTTTGGCGGGTTATAAACCCACCCTACCTATTTTTGACCATGTCACATTAAGGCTGAAACCAAAGTTCTTAACCACAAAGGGCACGAAGGTACACGAAGGAAACCTTTGGTTTTAGCATTAGCTCTCCTTTGTGACCCTTTGTGGACTTTGTGGTAAAAAGTTTTGAAATGTGACATTTTCAAACTATTTAGCACTTTGTCCATTTACCATTGGCGTTGCTTGATTCGATGACGCTGTCAACAAAGCGCACGCCCAGAAGACCGTCTAATGAGTTCGGAAAATAAAGCGCCAGCGGATTGACTTCCTTTCCTGCGCGGCGGGCGCTGATGGCTTCAGCCGCATCGGAATAAAGATTCGCAAACCCTTCGTGGAATCCTTCGGGATGGCCGGACACGATTCGGCTGGAGCGTGCGGCGAGGGGCAAAGTTCCCGGCCCGTTGGGTGTTCTGTTTTGAGATGGGGTGTGGAGCGGCTTGAAGGTCAACGCCTGAGGGAATTCCTGCATCCATTCCAAGGTACCTTTGGTTCCGCTGACACGAATGCGCAGGCAGTTTTCCACGCCGGCGGCGGCTTGGGTGACCCAAAAATTTCCGCGGGCGCCGTTTTCAAATCGAAGCAGCGCTCCGGCAAAGTCGTGGATGAGCCGTCCGGGCACGATGGTGCCTACCTCGGCGGATACTTCGTCCAGTTCCAAGCCGGTGATAAATCGGGTGAGGTTGTGTGCGTGGGTGCCGATGTCACCCATCACACGCGAAGGTCCGCCGCGGATGGGGTCAAATTTCCAGGTCATCACATCAGGCATCGGCTTCGTTTCGTCCGCTTTGCCGCCCTGAACATATTCCACTTGCACCAAACGGATCGTTCCCAACTGCCCATCTTCGACCATGGCCTTCGCCTGACGAACCATTGGGTAGCCGGTGTAATTGTGGGTCAAACAAAATACCAAACCAGATTCCTGAACTTTTTTGTGCAGGGCTTGCGCTTCTTCAAGCGTGTTGGTCATGGGCTTGTCGCAGATCACGTCAAAGCCGTGATCCAAGGCAGCCATGGCATATTCATAATGACTGTCGTTCGGCGTCATGATGGCAACCACATCCGCGCCATCTGTGCGGGCAGACTCGCCATCGAGCATTTCCTGAACGCTTGAATACAAACGGTCTGGGGACAGCCCCAGTTCCAAACTTGCCTTTTTTGATTTTTCAGGATCGGAGGAAAAAATACCTGTGACGATTTCATAACGATCATCGAGTCTTGCCGCCTGCCGATGCATGGCGCCGATAAATGAGCCTGGTCCCCCGCCGATAACTGCCAAACGAAGCCTGCGCCCCAGCATTGATATAACAGGATTTAGATCCATGTCATTTCTCCAGTGTTAGATAATCCCTAATTGCCTGAACCACCAATTTGTGGTCTTCCTCCTGCGGAAGACCTGAAACAGTGATCGTACCCACTAAACCGGTGTCTTTTACAATAATAGGAAAGCAGCCGCCATGAGGAGCATATAAACTTTCAGACAATAGATAGGCTTCTTCGATGCGTTTGCCTTTGCTTTTTAGAAGTTGCCCCATATAAAAAGAGCTATGCCCAAACCTGTAAACAAGGCGGACTTTTCGTTTAATCCACTCGTCATTATCCGCGGATGTCCCCCGCAGGCTGGCGTGAAAAAGCTGATGATCGCCCCGTGTTATATCAATGGTTACGGGAAGGCTTTGGCTCACAGACCGTTCAACAAGCAGGCTGCCAATTTTCCAGGCTGTATCTTCGTTGAACCTCGCAAACTGAAGTTCCTGTTCTTCTTGAAGCAACTGCTTCAATATTTCATCCATGTGAAAATCCTATAAAAATAGACCTCTTGCAAAAGTTTTTCGGGGTTCGGATGTTCTACTTCCGAAACGCAAAAGTAGAACTTTTGCAAGAGGTCAAATATTAGATGCTGCTTTTTTCAAACTTCCTGTAGTTAGCAAACGACGGGCGAAACAGTCGATTTTAGACGATGTTACACGTTCTTGTTTTTGTTGTAGACATCAAAGAAAACCGCGAGCAACAATACCAAGCCTTTGATCGCCTGCTGCCAATCGATTCCGATTCCAAGAAGCGACATGCCGTTGTTCATCACGCCGATGAGAAAAGCGCCAACCACTGCGCCGATCACTTTACCAATACCGCCCGTAGCCGATGCGCCACCGATGAAACAGGCTGCGATAACATCCAATTCAAAACCAACACCTGCTTTTGGCGTAGCTGTGTTTAGACGGGCAGTAACGATCATGCCAGCCAGTGCAGCAAGAACACCCATGTTGACGAATGTATAGAATAACAAACGCGGCGTATTGACACCGGAAAGCCGGGCAGCCTTTTCATTACCACCCATTGCATAAATGCGGCGGCCAAGAACCGTCTGACTGGTAATAAAGGCATAAAATGTAATTAGCAGGAAAAGGATGACGAGTACAGTCGGAAGACCTTTGTAGGAAGCCATCAAATAACACAAACCCATGACCGCCGCAGTAATAACTAAATTTTTGACCACAAAAAAATAGAACGGGGTAACTTCAAAGCCATATTTTTGTTGATTTCTTCTAGCGCGTATATCCAGACCTATTAAGATGAGTGAAAGTATGACTCCGATCAGGAGAGTGGTAATATGCATACCTTCGTAGTGAAAAAAGTCAGGAATAAACCCTGAGCTTAATTTTTGGAACTGAGTCGGAAAAGGTCCAACCGCTTCGCCTTGAAGAATAACCAGCGTCAAACCACGGAAGATCAACATGCCCGCCAAAGTAACAATGAAGGCCGGAATTTTCACATACGCGACCCAATAGCCTTGAAATGCCCCGATCGCCGCGCCGATAACCAGGGAAATTAGAATGGTCACGCCCCAATTGAAATCATATTTGACCATCAATACTGCTGCAATTGCGCCGACGAAGGCTGCAACCGATCCCACAGACAGGTCGATCCAACCAGCGACAATAATTAACAGCATACCGAGTGCCATAACGATGATGTAGCTGTTCTGCAGAACAAGGTTGGTAATATTGACCGGCTTCATCAATATGCCATCTGTCGCATATTGAAAAAACGCCATGATCGCAATCAGTGCGATCAACATACCATAATCACGGACATTATTTTTGAAAAGAGTCGTTAAGGTTTTCAT
>CAMCQT010000094.1 GCA_945877125.1 Candidatus Brevifilum fermentans
CCGCAACCATCGGCATGGATGTGGCTGGCGGAAGCGGCGTGGGCGGTTCTGGCGCGGGCTGCGTAGCGCCATGCTTGACGAGTAACTTCTGCCCCTGCTGTACAACCACACTCTCGCCGAGGTAATTCAGCGCCTGCAATTCCTTGATCTTCGTATCGTATTTAATGGCAATTGCCCACAAAGTCTGCCCATATTCGACCACATGAATCACGTCGCCGTTGGGCTGGGCGGTGCTGAGTTCAACT
The DNA here is from genome assembly GCA_945877125.1 of Candidatus Brevifilum fermentans. Taxonomy (GTDB): domain Bacteria; phylum Chloroflexota; class Anaerolineae; order Anaerolineales; family Villigracilaceae; genus Villigracilis. The sequence goes on from CAMCQT010000094.1 coordinate 246, forward strand.
GGAATGATGTATTGGCTTGCGCCGGTTGCGTTGGAACCTTCGGGAATACTGGTCAAAATCACCGTTGCATCGGTCTGCATTTGACCTGAACCCGTCGCGGCGGCGGCATCTAATGCGTAGTAATACGTACCGCCATGTTGTGATATGCCCGCGCCGACGTGTGTATAACTGGGCGCAAGCATGGTGTTCATGTGCTGGTCATCCTGCCATGCAGCGGGAACACCACTCCACACCAGCGGACTGCCGACGCCCAAAATATTCTCAGAACGCAAGCCGCCGAGGGTCAAGTCGCCTGCCAGCGGAAAACCAAGCGCAAGCAATTGCTGGGTATAGGTTGTGCCGGGGCGCTCGTGTGTGATGTTTCCGGTGGCCGCCATGTAAGCCGCCTGCGACTGGGCAGACTGCATCAGCGCGGAGTGAACTGTCAGCACGGATAGTCCGCGTGAGATACGCAAACTATTGACCGCATCAATTAATTGCGAAGGCGTGGTGATGGTCTCGCGCGGCAACTGCGGCGAGGCCTGGGCGCTGCGAGGCTGGACAAGACTCCGCACGACCAGCAGAGTGATTCCAATAAAAAACCAGGTGCCGATTTTGCTATTCATTGCTCGCTATATTTTTATGGGGCAGGCATTGTAGCAGTTTCAGAAGGCACAGCCGTATCCGGCACAGCGGTATCTGGGGCAGCGGTGGGGGCAACATCACGAACCACAATGGATACGGTCATGGTTGCGCCAAACGCACTTTGTCCGTTGGATAAACGCCAGTAACCGGTGTATGTGCCGGGCGTCTTGGGCGCTTGCAATTCCACAGTCAGCTCGGACCAATTGCCAACAGACACCAACTTTTGAATTCTTGTCGTCTCCCCCCCAATCACATCTCCGCCGGATGGGACAAGGCTATATTGATACATCCAGTCACAGGTGCCGGTATTTTCAACTTTCCAGGTCTTTGTGAAGACATGATTTTTTTCAAAGATCGTCCCAGCAGGGACGTTGACATCTCGCACAAGAGCGAGGTTATTGCAGCCAACTGCCAGAGAAGCGGAATTAACCGTCGGTGTGGGCAGTGTGCCGGTGGGGGTGATGCTCCCCGGCGTTGCGGAATAATAAATATAGGTGGGCGTCAGCGTGGGCGCCAACGTGGCTGTGGGGTAGATGATCGTCGGACTGGGAATAAACGTCATGGTGGCTGTGGATGTGGGCGCAGGCGGGGTGTACATGGCGGTCTGCGTGCCGAAGAAGGACGCCACCATCGACCCGACAGCTGAGGTCATTAAAGCTTCGGGGTTTTGTGTGGGGGTTTGTTCGCCAGTGCAGGCCGCCAGGATAAACACAATTAAGATGAGAGTGCTGGTGAGATATTTTTTCATTCGGGTCTCCAAGAGATTAAAACCTTTAACCACCAAGGGCACAAAGGTCACTAAGAAAGTTCAAGTGGATATAAATCTAACACGAAATCACAAAACCCGAGTGGACGGGATTTCTACAATTCTATTTATGTCGCTGCGAGGCGCTCTTTTTATTTCGAATCAGTCTCGTGGTATCAAGCGGTTGCTTCGTAGGAAAGAGCAAGAACCCTCCTCGCAACGACATTACTTTATTAATTACTCACCTTACGCACCCTCATCCCCAACCCTTCCCCCGAAGGGGAAGGGAGTCCCCTCTCCAACGGGAGAGGGCTAGGGTGAGGGAAAAACCCGTGTTTTTCGCAAAACTGCGTAAGGTCACTTAATTAATATTACGTAGAAAAAAAACTCCGAAGGAGTGGAATGATCATAGATTGGTAAAAGATGGTGAAATAATCCCGAAGGGATGGCATGGTTTTCCCAGAAGAACATGACACCCTTTCAGGGTTTGGACGTTCTACAAAAATTTCTATAATCCTATCATCCCTTCGGGATTGCAAAGCAAAAACGCAAATTACAACAAAACCGTTAACGCCCTGAGCAAATGATCCACATCGCGTTTGGAGTTGTAGCCTTGTATAGAAACGCGGATCAGCTTCATATTGTTCCAGGCGATCAAGGGGATTTCGATACGGTGCTCGTCGTACAAGCACGCCTTAAGCGCGGCGAGGTCAGTATCAACTGGCAGAGGGGCGGCTGTCAATTGGGCGAACCAACCCTCAGCTTGGGTGTGGAGCGGAGCTAGTCCGGTTAATTCGCAGATGCGTTGTTGGGCATCCTGCGCCAAAATGTGACTGGCTTCCCGCACTTTATCCCAGTGATTTTTCTGCTGAAATTGGATCGCGGCTGGCACAGACAAAAACGCGGCGATGTCGCGCGTGCCCCACCACTCCTGCTGATCTACAAAAGTGGATGCGCTCGGCGTTTCGGATTCATATCCCCACGAGACGACCAGCGGTTTGAGCAGATGCTGCATTTCGGGACGCGCGTACAAAAAGCCGGCGCCCTTGGGAGCGCACAGCCATTTGTGCAGATTGCCGCCGTAAAAATCCGCGCCGAGTGAATCAAGGTGGAGCGGAATTTGTCCCGGCACATGCGCGCCGTCAATGACGGTCAGGATGCCCGCCGCGCGCGCGCGTTTGATAATTTCTTCCACGGGGAAAATGAGCGCGGTCGGCGAGGTGATGTGACTGAGGAAGATTACCCGCGTGCGCGGCGTGACCGCCGACCAGAACGAGTGGACGAAGGCTTCTTTGGATGCCAACGAAACGGGCTGATTGATGTACTTGAAGCCACACTCCTTTGACAGGAAACGCCAGGTGCGATCCATGGCGCCATATTCGTGATTGCTGGTCAGCACTTCATCACCCGCGCCCAGTTCGAGCGAACGCGCCACGATATTCATCGAGATGGTCACGTTTTGGGTGTAGACCAAATTGTCGGCGTGCGTGCCCAGGTATGCGCCGAGCGCCGAGCGCGCCTCAGCCATCAGCCCCGTGAAACGCCGTCCCATGAATTCAACCGGCTGTCGTTCAAGTTCCATCTGCCAGCGTTGATATTCGTCAAAGACAGGTTTTGGCGTTGCGCCAAACGAGCCGTGATTCAAAAAAGTGATTGATGGATCGAGCAAAAAGAGTTTGCGTAGGTTATACATTTTTATTCCTCACTGCGGATAATATGTTTCAGCGAGGATAATCGAAGGGCTGAGCGGAGTCAACAAACTACCCCCTCCAACCTCCCCCACAAGGGGGAGGCTTTTAAGCCTATCGCGCAGAAAACTTTCAAAACGCAGCCTCCCCCAAATCGATTTTTGATTTGGGGGAGGTGCCGAAGGCGGAGGGGGTAACGCTCCCCCAGCTCAACTACAGTTCAATATTATTCAGCAGTTCCTTCAACGCCAGCAACTCTGCCCTCGACAGACTGACGCCTTTGCCTCTCTTCTTGCGGTCTGGTGACCATTCGCGGATGTCGTAGTTTGCATCTTCGTCGTTCCAACTGATCAGGTTAATTTCCTTGGTCCACTTGGATTCAGATTTGGACAGAACGCCGATCCTTTTGATGATCTCATATTTAATGTCAGACATGGTTTAAGTCTCCTCTTGATTATTTCTTTGAGTGTACCATCTCCCCCCTCCAACCCATCGCGCAGAAAACTTTCAAAGCTCAGTCCTTCCCCCACCTTGGGGGAAGGTGTCCGAAGGACGGATGGGGGCTGTAGTGCAACCCCCTCCAACCTCCCCCAAATCTGGTCTTGATTTGGGGGACATCGTACCCGAAGCGAAGCGAGTATAGGTGCCCGAAGGGCGGAAGGGGTCGTAGTCCTTCCCCCATTTAGGGGGAAGGTGCCGAAGGCGGATGGGGCTAAATCACAACCCCCAATCGATAGTGGTTATAATCATCTCCATGCACTTCAACCTATTTCAACAATCAGACGTCCCCGAAAAATACCGTTCCAACTTCTGGCATCTCTATTTTGACATTGCCTGGTTCGGCGTATTGAGCGGCACAGCCGTCAACTTCCTCAACGTATATGCCACACGCCTCGGCGCAACCGGCTTGCAGATCGGATTGCTGGCCGCCATGGCCGCCATCGTTAACCTCTTCCTCGCCATCCCCGCCGGACGCTGGATCGAAAAGCGCCACACCGGCCGCGCAGTCTTCTGGTCCTCCGTCGTCTTCCGCATCGGCTACGTCCTCTGGATTCCCCTCCCCTGGCTCTTCGACGCACAGGGGCAAATCTGGGCGCTCATCATCCTCGCCTTCCTCATGGCCATCCCGCTCACCCCGCTTGGCGTCGGCTTCAACGCCCTCTTCGCCGAAGCCGTCCCAGACCGCTTCCGCGCCCACGTAGCCGGCACCCGCAACGTCACCTTCGCCATCGCCTACATGCTCACCTCATTCGGCGCGGGCTACATCCTCAAAAGCCTGCCCTTTGAAGCCGGCTATCAGGTTATCTTTGCGATTGGGGCATTCGGCGCCGCGATGAGCAGTTACCACATCTATCACGTTATGCCCCTGCAAGAGGAAATCTTTCCGCTTCAGTCCTCGCCTCAGCCTGAGGTGACACCTCGGGCAGATTCTCCCCGTGGCATTAAGGCTGCCATGCGCTTCGACATTTGGAGCACCTCGTTCCGCTTCACCCTGCTCGCGCTGTTCTTCTTCCACTTCACCCACTACCTGCCCACGCCGCTTTATCCGCTTTACAACGTGCGCATCCTCAATCTCAACGACAACAACATCGGCACAGGTACCGCGCTTTATTACCTCACGGTTCTGATAGGCTCGACGCAATTCAGGCGCATTGCCCAACGCTACGGCAACAAAAAAGTGACCGGATTTGCCGCGGCAGGCATGGCGATATATCCGCTCCTGCTCGCCCTGGCACACACGGTCTGGCATTTCTACATCATCTCCTTCATCGGCGGATTTGTCTTCGCCATGATCAACGCCGCATACCTCAACTATATGTTGGAGAAGGTACCGCCCCATGACCGCCCCTCTCATCTCGCGTGGTACAGCATCGTCCTCAACGTCGCCATCCTCACCAGCTCCCTCGCCGGCCCTGCCATCGCAGACTGGCTCGGACTAGTCAACGCCCTGATCGTCATCGGCGTCCTACGCATCCTCGCCGGTGCCGCCATCCTCAAATGGGGATAATAAAACCTTTTCAAACACAAAGGACACCAAGTACACGAAGGAAGAGAAAGGTTTTCCTTTGTGACCGTTGTGTCCTTTGTGTTTAGGCATTTATGCTAAAATCAACCCGTGACAGAAGATATTAAAGTAATCGCAACCAACCGCAAAGCCAGCTTTGAATACTTCCTGATGGAGAAATTCGAAGCCGGACTCGTCCTGCAAGGATCGGAGATCAAATCCATCCGCGCGGGACAGATCAGCATCCAGGAATCCTACGTGGATGTTCCCAACGAAAACGAAGCCTGGCTGCTTGAAGCACACATCGCACCCTACGAACAGGCGGGTACACACTTCAACCATGAACCCAGGCGCAAACGCCGCCTGCTCCTGCACAAAAAGCAGATCCGCGAGTTGTGGAACAACATCCGCATCAAAGGCAACACCGTTGTGCCGACCCGCGTCTACCTCAAAGACGGACGCGCCAAGATCGAGATCGCACTCGCCAAAGGCAAGAAAGCCTACGACAAGCGCGCCACCATCGCCAAACGAGACGAAGCGCGAGACAGCGAAAGAGCAACCAGAGTGAGATAGTTATGTCGTTGCGAGGGCGCTCTAGTTTCTCGCCCGAAGCAATCTCCTGTTATGAAAAGGTTGCTCACTGCACTGGCGTACGGCGCAAGTGTCATCGAGAAGATTACCCTCTCGCAACGACATACCCAAGGAGACTACCATGCCCCCTTCCACTATAGGCGGAATTAACCTGCTCCCCGAAACAGAAAAGCGCACGATCTACTCACGCTATATTCCCACAGCCCTGCTTGAAAAATACAACATCCCCCCGCTGACTTCTGCCGCCGGGTATAACCTACTGCAATTTCGTTTCGCCGCCGGCTCCTCTGACGTGGAAATGCGCCTCTTCCACGAAATGAATTTCCCCGACCCGATCCTTTATGCCCACCTGACGGACACCCTCAACGGGCAGGTCCACATCCTGCTTTATATTCTTAATGCGCCTGGAACTCCGCGCTTTGATGTGGATAAAATGCCAGACGGCTCCCCCACTCACTTCGGCACACTGCGAAGAAATATTGAAGCGGAACAAAACGCCCTCGCGGCGGGTCTGGCTCCAGGCCAGGTGCGGCGCGGATTAAGATTGCTGGGGCAGGCTATTGAAGCGTTTGAGGGTTTCGTCACTGCGCTGGGGCATACCATGTACTTTATCGAGCCGTTGTATTATCACAACGCGGTTATCTTTGAACGCTACGGTTTTAGCTATCAAGTGGGCAAACGCCTGATGAACAGCATCCACGCTGGCTTTCAAAGCGGCGGCGACTTACAAACTCAACTCGACGGGTCAAATCCATTCCGCCAGTCAGAAGCCGCCAACAGCATCCGCAAACGCTCGTGGGCCATCCACGACGGTATCCTCGGCGAACCGTTCACCAATGTCACCATGTACAAGCAGGTTGGAAAATCAGCCGGCATCAACACCACCCCCGATTGCGTTTGGTAATTCACACCTGTTTAATAACTGATATTACGCAGTTATTCTCCTTAATCCCCAGCCCTTCCCCCGAAAGGGAAGGGAGTACCCTCTCCAACGGGAGAGGGTTAGGGTGAGGGCGCGTAACATCAGTTATTAATCATTTCACTTGTTTCGGCAGGCTCAACACACCGCTTTCGGAGTTGTCGTTTTGACAATCGCTCCACAATCCCGAAGGGATGAAATGATTATAGAATCAATAGTCCTAATTGAACAAATCCCGAAGGGATGACATAGCCTGTCAATCCTTCGGGATTTGTTTATTTTTGAGCTTCAAAGCAAAATCAGACTTTTTACGATTCCAGTTCTTCCTCTGGGGTCAGCGCACGCAGGGTGGAATCTAGGCTGAGCAACAAAAGCAGGGTGATAATAACGGCAGAGCTAATGCACCAAATGCACACGGCTTTGATGACGTAAAGTTCAAGATAGGTCAGGTAAATAGAAAATATCGTGCCAAATAAAGCCATGCCAAACAGGGCAACTGGCGCGTAGATCGATACCCAAGTCCAATTTAGCCGAAGGCGTGTGCTCCACCAGGCAGCAAGGATGGCGATATAGCCAAACGCACCGAGCAAGCCAACGGGCAGAATTCCCCAGATACGCGCGTAGGAACTGGATTGCACCGCGTTGCAGTCACCCACCGGACCGCAAATGGCTTGAACAGATTGCGTCTCCACATAAGTTAGGTAGCCAGCGACAGCCAGCCCGATAAGCGAAACCCAGGGGATGACGGTATCCATCCATGCGGCGTGGATGTACAGTTTGCCTGTCAGCAGAGTGAACAAGGCGTAGAGGATTGCCGCAACCATGCCGATCAGGGCAACGATGGCAAGCGTGAAACCATTGTCACGCAGAGCGGATTCTGTTTCAGCGGCGGCAACTGCCTGGGGGGCAGCAGACAAGCCCAAGGCTGTGGGAGATGCGAGGGAAGTCGTCGGCAGAAAATCTGCAAGGATGGGATTTGTCGGGAAGTCCAATCCGCCGCGAATCAGATAGTCGTCGATCAAAGCCGGCAATTGGTCGCGCACCTGATCTGACCCAACCAGCACCTGCTCGCCGAGGATGAGGAAAGGAACACCCGTTTTGTCTTTGGGAATTTTGTAGGAAGCAGCGACACGGTACAGCATGTCCACATCCTGCGTGCCTTTTACCTCGATCATGAACAAGTCAAATTGCGCGCCATATCTTTCCTGCAGGGGCGGCAGAACATTTTGAATGACCTCTTCGCAGTGCGAGCAACCGTCCATCCAAAACATGACGGCATGAACAACAGGCTGCGGCGACTGAGCCTGAACCGGCGAGACGCACAAGGCAAGCAAAAGAATAAGAAGCAAAATTACGTGTGTATTTTTCATATATTTTTTAGGGGCAACTGATCATTCCCTGCGCCCACAGGCATCCGCCACAGGTGGGTTGAATATTTCCAAAGCAATCTTCAAGATTTTCATTCGCCATCTCGCAACTGTTGCAAAACGCACAAGGCGAGAAATCAAAATCCTGAAGTCGTTTTCTTAATTCCAAATATTTGGCATGATTCCAGATCGTCAGCAGGTCGGTCTCGTGAACGTCACCCACGAAATATTCCTTCGAGGTACGCTTGCGATTATCGAGAAAATGCTCGTGCGTGTAAAGCAACGGCAGGCACGGGCTGACTTTCCCATCCTGACGGACGGCCATGCTGCCGCGTTCAACAAATGGACACTTGTCTGTATTTTGATTCAACAGACCGCCAAACAATTCGAGACGGTTCATGCCTTTCAGCACGGCGGTCAGTGCGCCGATGGTCTTCTCATTAATATCCATGAGCGGCATGTGTACCAGCGGACTTAATTGCGCGCTGGGGGTCAGGCTCATGGAACGCATGTATAAATTTTCATCGAGCAGTTCGGTGTTGTGAGCCAGCACATTGCTGATCGAAAATTCCACCGCGCCCAGGCGTGTTCCCAATTTGATCACCTCGCCCAAGTCATGAATGTTGCGCTTCATCGCAACAAATGCAATGCCCAGTTTGGGAAGCCCAGCCCACGAGGAGAAACCAAAGGTTTTATATTTCTGCGCTTTCAAGCGCGTCAGGTTTTCAATCACAACCGGCAGGGCATCTCCGAGGCGCACATCTGCGTAACATTCCGGCGATGCGCCATCCAACGACACCCAAAGTTTATTCAACCTGAGATCGATCAGTCTGCGGGTGACCTGCTCGGTCAACAAAATTCCATTGCTGATGAGTGCAACAGAGTGTCCGGCAGTTTTGGCTTGTTCGATCATATCGAGAATGTGCGGGTGCGAAAGCGGCTCGCCATATCCGCCAAAGAAAAGCTCAGGTTTGTGCGGCAAGCCTTCAAAACTGGCAAGGATGCGCGTAAAAGTTTCAGCGGACATGCCCCCATATTTCACATCCCAAACATTCCGCATACAAGTGGCGCAGCTCAAATTGCACTTGTTGGTAATTTCAACATAAACCCGCTTGAGCGCCGTGATCGAAGGTCCCAGGTGCAAGCCATGTCCATTCGCGTCAACCCGAATCTCGTCGCCGGGCGAAATGCCTAAATCCCTGGCCAACTTGGGTGGCAGGACAATATTTCCATGTTCGTCAACCTGGGCGTAGTTTATTTTTGACATAGGACAGATGATCTCCTGCCTGACATGATTTATTGCTTTGTGCTGGATTTCGAAATTAAGACGACGCTACCCACAACGCCTCAGGCTGGTTGCCAGCCCGCAGGCATTCTCAACTCTGACGTTTTAACATGTCTAACTCAACCATTGTTAATGCCTGTGTCACAAAAGAAGTCACCTCGGCCGGGCTGGGAATACGTCCCGTTGAAACAACTTTTTCATTAATCACCAGCCCCGGGGTGGACATGATGTTGTACGCCATGATGTCGGGATACTCAGTCACTTTGATCACTTCCGCCTCAACCGACATTTCCTCTACAACCTTGTGAACGATCTGTTCAACGCGCTTGCAATTGGCACAACCTGAACCTAAAACTTTGATAGTTAACATTTTATCTCCTTTGATGACGTAGGTCAGGCTTTCAGCCTGACAATCTTGAAACACAAAATAAGACGGATTACAAAATCAAATTGAACATGTATCCCGTGAGCATAATCGCCACAGCAATTACAGCAAAGAACGTAATCAGCAAAGGCATTTTTAGCACGCGCTTCAAGATCACAGCTTCGGGCAGGCTCAAGCCAATGACAGACATCATGAAAGCCAGCGCGGTTCCAACAGATGCGCCCTTCTCGATCAACGTGCCAACGATGGGCACAATGCCAGCCGCATTGGAATACAACGGGATGCCGATCAGCACCGCCGCAGGCACCGACCACCAGGCCTGTTTGCCCAGCACAGAAGCGAGCGCATCCTCGGGCACGTAGCCGTGAATCCCCGCGCCGACAGCGATTCCAATCACCACGTACAGCCAAACCTTGCCGACGATTTCCTTCACCGATTCCCAGGCACGTTCGATGCGGTCAGTCCAGGTCAGTTTTTCTTCGGAAGCATCCGCTGTGTGTTGGATTTTCCAAACGAAATCTTCCACATATCTTTCCATTTTGAGCCGCCCAATGATAAAGCCCGCCACGATGGCGACAACCAGACCTGAAGTGACGTACAGCGCAGCTACCTTCCAACCAAAAAGACCGAACAGCAAAATAATGGCAACTTCATTAATTGTCGGCGCAGCGATGAGGAAGGAGAATGTCACACCCAGCGGAATGCCCGATTCTACAAAGCCGATGAAAAGCGGCACCGCTGAACAGGAGCAAAACGGGGTGACAATTCCAAGCAAGGCAGCAAAGACATTTCCCACGCCCTCGCGTTTTCCGCCGAGCAGAGCACGTGTCCGCTCGGGGCTGAAGAAAGTGCGGACAATGGAGATGGCAAAGACCATGCCCGAAAGCAAGAGCAGAATCTTCGGTACATCGTAAAGAAAGAACGCCAGAGACTCGCCAAGATGTGAATCACGGCCAAGCCCCAGCGCGGAGTAGGCAATCCAATCCGCGAGCGGTTGAATGATGTTATAGGCAGCCAGCCATGCAATCACAACGATGGCAAGTGTGGCAAATAAACGTTTATTCGTATGCTGTGAAATAGACGATGGGGTAAGTGTGGTCATAAGTTACAGGCTCGCTATGGGAATTAGAGTGGGAGAACATTGCGGACATTCACACAAGGGATTAACCTGAACGTTAATTTGCGCAGAAACGGCATCAGCAGAGAGTCCGCTCAAACGGGCGGAGACTGAGATCAGGTCAAGAAGAGAGGCATCTTTTAGTCGGTAGAAAATATAACGACCCTCGCGTCGATCCTGCAAAATATCCGCCTTGCGCAGCGCCATCAAATGTTGAGAGATATAAGCCTGCCGCAAACCGAGCGCAGATTCAAGATGACAAACACAGGCTTCGCCGGTCCCAATCGCGAGCAAGATTTCCAAACGTGCCAACGGCGAGATGGTTTCGAGCAAAGAAGCAACAGGTTGAAGCGGATTTTGTTTTTTCATCATATTCATTTTCCTGAATATATTATACGTCGTATTCAAAAGCAGGAATATAACAAGTGTCATATTTTTTGTTGTCTAATATCACTGTTTATGTGAATTAAGCAAAAACGTCCCGTGGGTTGAAATGGGACAAATTATCTGTCATTCAAACCTTTGGGACATTTGTTTACTGATTCGACTTAAATAAAAAACCACAGCCTTGTGAGCTATGGTTTCTATTGAGTAGCGGGGGCAGGACTTGAACCTGCGACCTTCGGGTTATGAGCCCGACGAGCTGCCACTGCTCCACCCCGCATCGAGTTGTAGATATTACCATAACAAATGTAAAATAGTCAAGCAAAGTTGAAAAATTTCTTCCGCCGTTTGTAAAGCCGCAAGACTCTTAACGTGATTTTTTTCTTCTCGCGGAAATTCGCTCCCTTCGCGCCTTTTCAGAAATTCTGCACTCTGCTCAGAATGACAAACAAAAGTCCGAATTAGAAAAAAAAAGTATTTGTTAAGATTTGGTGTATAATGAATTAACCTTAACAAATACATTCAATCAATTTACCCATCGTTAAGTTACATCTATCTTGAAGAACAGGCATTATTAATTACTCATTATGAAGACCACAACAATCCTGGTCATTGAAGGCCGCCATGCAGAAATCCCTTCTTTTGCTGCAGATTTGCAAAAGAAGGGATTTGATGTACAAATTGCCCAGAATGGCAGTCAGGCAGTTGCACGCCTCAAAGAAGTCAGCCCAAGCGTGGTGGTGATCAACGCCGCTACGCTTCGAAGCACAGGCTTGCGCATCTGCCAGTCCATTCGCGAAAAAGACCCCAAACTTCCCATCATTCTTATTCTTGAAAATGGCAGTGATGTCGCTAATAAAGATGTGGCTGACGCTGTGCTTGCCCTCCCCTTCACAGTGCAAAAACTTGTAAACCGCATCAAACCCCTTTTGCCCGGTGACGGAAAAAATGTTGTGCATGTTGGGCCCATTCGCCTTGACCTTGAAAAGCGTCGCGTGCGCTGTCTCGGCAAAAGCACAAAACTCACGCCGCGCCTGGTGACATTATTGAATCTATTAATGGAAAAACATGGCGAAGTGGTTGAACGCGAACCCCTCTTCAAAAAGGCTTGGGAGACCAATTACACCGGCGATACACGCACGCTTGATGTTCACATTTCGTGGCTGCGCCGCGCTATTGAACTTGACCCCGATAATCCAAAACTGCTCAAGACCATTCGCGGCGTTGGCTACCGCCTAGATATTTAGCTGAAACTCTTTTCCTTGAACCGTTACCAATCGGATGCACGCTTTGCGCTTGCGTCCGATTTTTATTTTAAGCTCCAGAGGAAGTTCACCGCTTCGCGCGTGGCGTTGAGCCTGTGCTGCGCTCTTGAAAATTTTCCCGTCCCAATCAGGGTCCACTTCCCAGAAATCGACATCGAGAGTGGTTTCCAAGCGGACAGAATCAGCAGAGATGTGCGCTTGGATATTCTTTACTTCATTTGAAGTAACAAGGTTCAGAATAGAATCATGTTCAAGCGAAAAGACAGCCTGGGTCTCGGCTAATCTGCTACGCGCGGTATGCACGGCGCGGATGGCTATGTCACTGGTGATAAATTTACGTCCGTGTTTGGCGGCGACCAGAGAAGTAGTGCCTGAGCCACAGAAGAAATCCGCGACCAAATCACCTTTGTTGGATGAGGCGAGGACAATACGTGTTAATAGTGCTTCTGGTTTTTGGGTTGGGTATCCGGTGCGTTCGCTGTGCAAACGGGCTACGACTGGAAAATACCACCAATCTTCGGGAACCTTGCCGCGTTCAAGATCTGGGACTTTTCCAAACCCCGCTTTGCGCGATGATTTGAAGGTTGCGATAGTATTGGGGTTGTACGGTTCGCGGACTGCATCAGCATTAAATGTGTAATCCTTGCCCTTTGCATAAGCGAGGATCGTATCGTGTTTGCGATTGAATGCGCTCTTGATCGGGGACGGACCATGATAAGTCCAGATGATCTCATTAATGAAAACACCGTCTGAACCAAAAAGCTCATCCAAAATGAGGCGGGCGTAGGCATCAGCATGCCAGTCGAGGTGGAGATATAACGTCCCGTTTGGCGCGAGCAAGCGTACCATTAATGAGAGGCGTTCGTACAGGAATTGCAAATAGGAATCCAAGTCGGGCCAGGCGTCATGATAGCCTTCGACCAGCTTCCACTTTGAGGGGTCACGCGAATCTTCTCCGCGGCCGATGCGGGCGGAGAATTTTCGGTTGGTGAAAAATGGCGGGTCGGCATAGATGAGGTTGATGCGACCTTCGTATTCGGGAAGGAGCGCGGCCATCACAGCAAGGTTATCGCCTAGAATCAATCTGCCATCGGGATGCGCTTCGGGGTAGCCGAATCCATTCGGGTAGAGAAATGCATCTTGAATAAGAGTAGCAGGCTCGGGCGTGGGGGCGAGGCGCTTTCCCTTCCAGTTAAGTAGAGGCATGAGGGGAAGCCAAATATTTGAGGTGAGAAATCAGCATGGGGGCGGGGAATCCAGAAAAATAATTAATAGTGAATCTCGACCGGTGTGCCCGGTCCTTTGTGGTTGGAGATTACCCCGGGCGTGTGCGAAGGCTGTGCCCAGCGGAAGATCCAATTGGCTTCGTTGGTACGCATGTTGATGCAGCCGTGACTCATTGGCGTGCCAAAATTTTCGTGCCAGTAGGTGCCGTGGAAGGCGTGACCTGCGGTGGGTTTGCCGATGGGGGCGATGAATGAAGTCCACGGGACGCCGGGGAGGACGTAGCCGCTTTCATCTGCAAGCAGGTTACCGCCCTGACCAATGTTGAAATAACTGTAGCCCATGTGTTTGGATGCCATTTTCTCAACGACAGTAAATTTGCCGTTGGGCGTGGTGGTTGAAAGTCCCTTAGCTCCGCTTAGCCCTCCGCCGGGAATACCCGTGGATACGTTGGTCTGGAATACAGATTTGCCATACTCGTAAGCGGTGAGGATTTGGGTAGTGAGGTTGACTTCGATCAGCTTATCGTCAATGGATACTTCGGGCGAGATGGGGTCGAAAATATCCAACGGGAAAATGCGGAGGTGAATAGCCGGCACATGATATGGCACATTGGAATCAAGTTCGTCATGGATGCGGTACCAGGCTCCTTTGTAATCGGCCATGGGCGGACCATCTTCCACAGCTTCTACCCAATGAACCGAACCATAATAAAGCGGAGGCTGACGCATTTCCCAGCCGCGCGCTTTTGTGTACCAATATGGCGAGGTAAAAGGAACGGTTACTTCGGCAAGAACGCGCTTTCCTTCGGTAACAGCCACAGGGGTTTGATAAATGGTCTTGACGCGATGCAGGCGGCCGCGATGCAAATATCCGCCCCAGACACGGTACCAAACGGGGTTGTGTTTTGGTTCTTCAGCAACCACCTGCTCGTAGACATGCACAAGATCATCACGATACCAGGTTTGGTAAATATGGCTATCGTCAGTGGGCTGCGTCCGCACGGGCATTTCAGCGGTGGCAATTCGCACCACAAAGCTATCGTCGAAATCGGTCAGCCCGGGCAGGAAGGGCGAAAAAGCCAATCCTCTGAGGGTGAGTCCGCTAAGTTTCAAAAAGTCACGTCGGGAAAAATGTGATTTCATAGAGAAAATTGTACACCATAATCTTTAAGATTTAATGAGAATGTTTTCTAGCCATAGATTATGCCCATACAAAAAAAACTGCCCTGCGCATTCGCGGAGGGCAGTCAGGGTATTCAATTTTTTTATTTTACTTGTAATGACTCAACGATCATGTCTTTGAGCAAAATCTCAAGCGCCATGGTATGCCCGCAACGCGTGTGGGTAATGAAAAACTCGCAATCACAGTTAAAAACGCCATCAGCATAGGAAACATGATGTTCACTATTGTCCCCGTGAAAATTAAGGTCAAATTTATTGAAGTGGAAGCGATGTCTATCCTCTGCATATCGTTTTGCTTTTTCTACTTTGCCTATCAGTCCAGAATCCATTGTATTAATCTCCTTTTTTGAGGGAATATAAAAAGCACACGCGGATATATCCGCGTGTGCTTAATCAACATAACTAGGTAGTCCGTGAAATAATCGCATGTGGGCATCACCTCAATGAGACGAGTATAGTACTTTTCAAAATGCGAGTCAATAATAAAAACATGATTATTTGGATTCGTATGCCAATTGTAGGGTGGATGAACCTATGCGCATCTGGCTTAATCCCATGGCTGATTCTGCTCAATGGGCATTTTCCACGCAAAAAACCAACATTCCACCTTCTTAAGTTTTAGCCTATAATACCAGCAACTTATTTTTCGAGAGGGTTCTGTATGCCCGAGTTATCAACTGGACATGTTTTTATGAGTTATAGCCGCAGAGACGATGCTGTCATGCGGCGAATTGTGATATTCCTGCGCTCGCAAGGAATTAAAGTATGGGTGGACAATGAGAAGTTGATCCCCGGAACACCCATTTGGGAAGAGGAAATTGAAAAGGCAATCAAAAGCGCCCCAGCAATTGTGGCGGTGCTTTCGCCCGATTCAAAAAACTCGGAATGGGTCAGGCGCGAAATCAGCCTTGCAGATCAATATAAAAAGCGCGTCTTCCCTGTGCTGGTGGGCGGTGACGAGGAGGCTTCGATCACGCTGCGGCTTATCAATCGCCAATATGTAGATATTCGCAAAGACGAAGACGCGGGCTTACATTATGTCAGCGCGACCCTTTTGCGATATTTGGAAGAATTGGGTGCGCAGGAGCTAAACGCCAAAAAAGAATCCAGCCGCCTTACCGCGCAAAAAACGAGGGATGAAAAGAAACTGGCAAAACAAAAAGCGGAAGAAGAGCGCATTGCGCGCGAGAAAGAAAACATAGCTCAGGTTTCCAACCTGACAGATGAAAACGAAAAACGCCTCGCCGCGCAAAAGGCGGAAGAGGAACGTATTGCCCGCGAAAAAGCAGAGACCGAACGCAAAGCCAAAGCAGATGCTGAACGTCTTGCCGCACAAAAAGCGGAAAATGAACGCATTGCCCGTGAAAAAGTAGAGACTGAGCGCAAAGCCAAAATTGAAGTTGAACGTCTTGCCGCACAAAAAACGGAAAATGAACGCATTGCCCGTGAAAAAGCAGAGACTGAACGCAAAGCCAAAGAAGAAGAGCAAAAAATCGCCGCGCAAAAAGCGGAAGAGCAACGCCTCGCCCAAGCAAAAATTGAAGCCAGGCGAAAAGCCATAGAAAAAATTAAAGCGTCTGGTCAACAAAAACTGGATGACGCTTGTAAATTACCTTCAAATTAATCTGAGAAACAAACCCAAAATCTACATTTCGTTTGGAGTGGCAGCCGTTCTTCTATCCGTAATTGCAATTCTAATCAATCGACAGTTTTTTCGAACGACTTTGTTCTACTCAGGCATTTCAGGAGTGAAAACCGATATTTATTCCTATGATGGCAGGACAGAAACAATAATTGTTACTCATGACCTGCTGGGAATCAAGAATTGGTCCCCGGTTTCTCGTCCGAGTGGACAATTGTATTTCACTTCTAATAAAGACGGCAGCGCAGAAATTTATCGGATAAAAAACGATGGCTCCCCTGAACAGGTTACCGACGGGCAGGGCAATGACTCAAGTTGGTCGCCTGCATTTGATTTAATGGGGCAGTTATATTTCACCTCAAATAGTGACGGTACTGCAGAAATCTATCGCAGAAAAAACGATGGAAAAAATGA
The DNA here is from genome assembly GCA_945877125.1 of Candidatus Brevifilum fermentans. Taxonomy (GTDB): domain Bacteria; phylum Chloroflexota; class Anaerolineae; order Anaerolineales; family Villigracilaceae; genus Villigracilis. The sequence continues at coordinate 17,085 of CAMCQT010000094.1, forward strand.
GCAAATCACCGACACAGAAAAAGGG
>CAMCQT010000095.1 GCA_945877125.1 Candidatus Brevifilum fermentans
CTTTCCTTTTGTGTGGGTAGAAGTTGATAAATGGCGAAGGCGATCCAGCCGATGTAGATGATGCCCCAGATGGCAAAAACATAACCAGCAGGCACGAAATATACCTGGAAGCGATCTGAGATCTCGCCTGTGTTCTGCCCATTGAGCGGTAATGTGCTGGCAAGGATGTTTACGGTGAGCGCGAACACAACTGAAAACGCATTGGCAAGTTGACGTAACGTATCTTTGGTCATGATGTTCTCCTTTTATTCGTATTGAACAGCCTCCAGAATTCGAACCCGAGCCGCGCGTATGGCAGGAGGAATCGCTGCAATTTGTGAAATGACTAGGGCCATCACCAGGCTGATACCAATGGCTTCAGGAGGCAGAACAAAGGTGAGTTGATAACCAGACATTGTGGTCATACCAATAAATAGGATGCGGGCAAGCACAATGCCGGTGCCCAACCCTAAAATTCCGCCAATGACTCCCATTAGAGCAGCCTCGGCAAGTACCATCTTAATAATCTGTCCTCTGGTTGTTCCAATGGCGCGCAACATGCCAATCTCCTGTGTCCGCTCGATCACACTCATTGTGAGGGTGTTGATGACTCCCAGCGAACCAACTACGATGGAGATGAGCGCCATCACATCAAACATGCTAAAAGCCTGATCCATGAGCGTCACTACACTTTTGCGAATCGTTTCATTGGAGATCAGGTTCAAGTGGTAGCGTTTTCCGTAAAGGTCGTCAATAACTCCTTGAACCTGTTCCACTGACTGACCTTCGTCCACCTTTACCAGGAATGTGCTGGCATCCCTGATATTGAAATAACGCCGCATTGTTTCCCAATCGCCCTGAACTACCAGCCCTTGATTGTAAAAATCCACAACAATGCCCACCACCAAAAAATCTTTGTATCCACCGCGGGACTTAAGGGACACTGTGTTGCCAAGTGACAGCCCGTATTTTTCTGCCAGGACCGAGGAGATAAAAACGGTCTGACCTTTCTTTAAGTTCTCAATGGCTTGTTGTGGATCCACTGTGTTACCGCTAAATACAAAATCTGTGACCTGAGTATAAGCGGTAACATCCATTGCCATGAAATTGATGGTTTCAGTTTCTCCGGTGGGGGTTTTCCAATCCACATTGAAATAGCGGATCGGGGTCACAGCCGCAACTCCATCCAGGGACTGGATGCGATTGCCAACATCATTCCGCAGCCGAACCGTGGATGTGACATAGATGTCGCCCCCGAGATATGCGTTGATCCAGGTCTTCAAATCCCCCGAAAAAGATTCGGTCATGCCGCGCACCATGATCACCATGGCGACACCCACCATTAATGCGGCGACGGTCAATGTTGTGCGTGAACGGGAACGGCGGACATTTCTACTCCCCAAACTTCCACTTGCACCGTATATCCATTTCATGAGTGGGCGTACCATTATTTCCCACACACCTACAGTAACTGGAATTAATAAGGTGGCTCCTGTGAACAATCCAAATACGGTTATGCTTCCCAACCGGAATTGCACATCATACGGGAATGGATTGAGTACCAATAAAAAGACTGAACCTCCCAGCAGCAGTATGCCAATGATCCAGCCATATCGAATGATCCACCCCTCCTTTGATTTGCCGCGTACCCGCAATGCTTCGATGGGAGAAATACGTCCTGCCTGGATCGCTGGCAAGCCGGCGGCTAGAAAGGTTATACCGATGCCAAGTAGAAAGCTGAACATTATGTCAGGGGATGATACCAGTACATTATCTATTTGCTGATTTAGGATCACTTCCATCAGGCGCGTGAGACCACGCGCCAGAAAAATTCCCAGCACCACACCTAGTCCGGCTCCGATCACGCCCAGCATCGAGGCTTCGATAAATACCTGCCCCATTACCTGACTGCGGCTCATGCCGATGGTCCTTAAGACTCCAAACTCGCGCGTCCGCTCAATGACCGTCATTGCGAAGGCATTGTAGATCAGGAAAGCGCCCACAAACAAAGCGATGCCGCTCATAAAATTAAGCCCGATCTGGTAGTTTTGCAGCATCTGTGTCATGCGTTCACCCTGACCCGACGGGTAGGTGACCGAATATTCCTTTCCAATGCGTTCCTGTAATTCAACTCGAAGCGCGCTCAACTCCGCAGTGCTTGGGTTGGAATTTTCAGGCACAATATCGATCTGGTCGAGATTATCGCTGCGGTTGAACATTTCCTGTGCAGCTTGAATGGGAATAACACCGAAAGAACCATTGTTCGTCTGTCCGGGACCGTCGCGTGCGATCAATCCCACAACCTTCAACTCCTTATCTCCATTGGGGGTGATGATCTTGATCAAATCCCCAACCACGATCTCCTCGTCTTCTGCGTAGGTTTCAACCAGAACAATCTCTCTCTCCTTAAGATCATCAGAAAGAAAACGCCCATTAACAAGCTTATAGTTGCGTGTCATTTGTTCCAATGCTGGGACAACCCCATGGAGCAACAACCCTCCGTCACTGGTGCCGAACAGACCAATATCAAGTTCCTGAGAACGTTCCTTGTCTGCCAGGTCAGTCCGTATCGTAACCATCGGATCGATAACCTTGATCTTGTCCAGTTTCTGAATTGAAGAGAGTATATCCTCAGAGAATCCTGCTTCGTCCACGGCAGAGGAAGTAACAGTTAACTTTGCAAGACCGGATGTGTTTTGAAATAGCGTGGAAATAGACCCCAATGCCGCCTGATTGGTGGAGCGGATAGCCAGTAAACCAGCCACGCCCAGCACAATCCCGAAGGCGCTCAGCAGAAACCGTAACGAGCGAGAACGAATCGAACGAAATGTAAGCAAGCGGGTGAGGCGCATCTTTAGGCTTCCAGTTTTTCCATTGTCCCCATGATTCCACGCAAGCGTTCGGCGAGAGGCATGGATTTTGGCGGCTTTAATTCCTCTACGATCACGCCGTCCCTTAGAAAAATGACACGGTCTGCATAAGCCGCGGCTTTTGCGTCATGCGTAACCACGATTACTGTTTGATCCAGTTCATTGCAGGAGCGGTTGAGTAACTCCATAATCAAGGTGCCGGTTTTAGAGTCCAGATTGCCGGTAGGTTCATCGGCCAGCAGGATTGCCGGTTCTGTCACAAGCGCCCGGGCAATGGCAACACGTTGTTGTTCTCCGCCAGAAAGTTGATCTGGTTTATGATGCCGCCGATCTGTAAGTCCAACTAATTCCAGGAGGCTGTTCAAACGCTCCTTATACTTACGCTGGTCTTTCCCATCAATAATGACAGGCAAAAGAATATTTTCCTCGGCAGAGAGGGTGGGGAGGAGGTTAAAAAACTGAAATACAAAACCGACATTATGACGGCGGACCAGCGTGGCTTTGCGTTCGGACAATCTGGCAAGCGGCTGTCCGGCTAGAATAATATTTCCTTCCGTGGGTCCATCCAACCCGCCAAGCAAATGCAATAGTGTAGATTTACCGCTCCCTGACGGTCCCATGATGGCGACGAATTCTCCCTTTTCAACTTGAAAATCAACGCCATCCAGAGCATTGACAAGGTGCTCTCCCATTTTGTATTGCTTTCTAACCTCTTTTGCTTCAAGAACTGACATAAAAACTCCTATAAGATTTCATCAGCATGGATGATTACGTCTCCGGTATGCCCATTTACCGTAACCAGAGTTTGATCCTGTAGCCGCATGGCTCCATCAACAGAAACAATGGCGGGAATGTTATATTCACGCGCAATAATGGAACTGTGGGATAAAAGCCCGCCTGATTCAGAGACCACAGCGCCTGCACGTGCAAAAAGCGGGGACCAACCCACATCCGAATATGGGATGACGAGAACATTGCCCTGCTTTACTTTTGGAAAATCCTGTATTCCGCGAACAACCGCCACATTCCCTGTGTAATGACCAAGAGACGTGGGGATGCCAACCAACTTTTGCAAGGTTGGGTCTTGAATAGGAGGCGGTTCATCCCCATAAATTATGGGTGGCAATGGGATGTTTCGATAGCGTTCGATATCTTTTTTATGTTGCTCAACAATTAACCTGTAATCAGCCGAAGGTGGGTCAATGACAACCGCTGTCTTTACTTCCGCATCTGTCAGATAGAAGATGTCGGCAGGATCATCCAGCCATCCGCGGCGAACCAGGATTTTCCCAATCGCAAGGTAGTAGTATCGGAATAATCCATATCCAAACGTGTAAAGAGAGCTGACCCGCTCGCGCAAATAACGAAATTCCCTTGCGCGCTTGTACAAGGCACGTGTCATCCCATTCGACTTGATATCACCAAAGTTTATTTTGTGGCTTCCATCTCCTTTTGTCGGCACAAAACTCTCAATGAGGCGCAAAATCATTTCCGGCGATTCACGCCACGGGACCGATGAGAAATCATTACCATTGTCGCTTAAATGGCCAAAGCGGGCAATAAATCCTGCCACGTTTGCTTGAAACTCACCCAGCCCTTCGATCTTCTGAAACTCTGCATAGGTGGCTGTACGAATCCTCTCCTGAAGTTCCGGGGGCAGTTTCGTGAATTGGCGGTTTAGGTCATATAAATGGATCTTTGGATCATACTGCTCAATCTCATGGCTGCCTTCCATGAGGTCGAAATTATTGAAATCAACTCCAGATTTTTTGAGCCGCTGTTTCAAGCCGGAATTGAACATACCCATGAGTATGGGACCGACAATGTTGTAATACGCCACACTTTGTACAACATCATGCAATCGGCTGATTTCATCCAATAGCGCTTTTTCAGAGAGACGCTCCGCGGAAGGATAATCAAATCCTTTTAACTCGTCTTCCAGTTGCGGCAAGACCTTGCGCATTTTTGGCGCGAAGTACCATTTTTCAACTGCAAACTTAAGCATGCTCGGCAGACGCAGCATTGTCTTCATGGTCGGCTTCATTGATGGTTTTGTTGCTCCGTCTGGCAATATGTTCATCATCAACTCAACAGATTCGGCGGGCATGCCAACATCTTCAAACACCTTTCCCAACACGCCCATGTTGAAGTACACCCGATAGTAAAATGATTTCGCAAGTTCTTCGGGGCATGCGCGTGTTTTCCCGATCATTTCATTCATAAAGCGGACCCACATTGTGCATACCAGGGGGATATTCACTGAATAGATCAAGGGTTTAATAATTCCTGGCAGCATTTCCTTCGACATATGGTTGGAATAAACGTTGTGTTGATTTAAAGTGGTAATTTCCCGTGCCTGCAGAAAATACAACAAATTCCCGTCATAGGCCCATTCAATATCAACTTGTGATTTAAGTCTTCGGGCGATTTCCCGCGTTTTATTTACAATCTCTTCAACAATTTTAAGAGGTATGAAAGTGGATTCCGGTTTTGACACCCAATTTCCCCATTTGCTAATCCACCGTTCTGGAGTTATCCCGCCCTGGACAAGCGCATCGCCCAACCCTTGAACTGCTTCAACCACCACTTCATCTGCGCCGGTGACGGGGTTTCTGCTAAGTGCAACGCCAGAGGACTGTGAACGGACCATCTCCTGAATGATGACCGCCATGGATAACTGCTGTGCCGGGATCTGATTCTTCTCAAGATACGCCTTGACCGTGTTGGATTGCGATGATGACCATACCGACCAGATGGCTTGCAATACATCATCCACACCGCGCACATTGAGAACCGACTTGAACTGTCCCGCAAATGAACGATCAAGACTGTCTTCAATATTTGCCGAGGAGCGGACTGCATAATATTTATTGGCGTCCAACTTACGGCTCAGTTCGGTACGAAGTTCTTCGATCAGGGAAACATCATTATCCAGATAGCGGTGATAAGCGACCCAGTCACACACAAGCCCGGTGGGAATCCTGACTCCAAGTTTGTGAAGCCGCCGCAGGTTCAACGCCTTATTGCCGGCGGATGCGGGGAGTCTGTGCCTTTGGATGTTATATAGCAAGCCCATTATTTATCCATATCACTTGATCTCAACTCTGAAGAGTTTGGCAAGTTTTAACATGCTTCGTCCCATAGGGTGTGATTTCATACTGCCTAGCCCATACTCGATGTATTTTCCTTCGCGCTTATATTTTGCTGCCATTTTAATTTCAGGGATCATAGCCAGGATAAATAGTACATTCACAGCAACTGCATAAAGGATATATTGGATGTCACCACCGGTACGCCACCAAAACCAGGGAATGAGCAACCAAAGCCATGAGAGGTTGGCGGCGACCATGTTGCGAAATACGATCATCCCCAAAAATAGTCCGGCCACAGGGGAGAGCAAAGCTGCCAGCCAGTCAATCACGAGCAATCCACCTAGAACCGCCGAAAAACCAGAACCGCCATGAAATTTGTAGTAGACCGGCCAAATGTGCCCCATCATCCCAGCAATCGCAGCGATCAGCGCATATGCAGGCTGTTCTGGAAAAATCAATTTGAAAAGGAGTGTGGGAATAAGAATTTTGAGAATGTCCAAAGCGCTCACGGCCATTCCGGCTCTGGGATCAAGGACCGAACTGACTGAGTTTGCCCCGACCGAAAGAACTTTATATCGTTCTTCTGTCCCTTCCACAGGGATTTCGAAATTGGTCACATCTTTTTCCGGTGACCAAAAACGTGTAACCAGGCGGGCAAAGGAAATGGACCCAATTAGATATAGGAGAACTGCATCCAGCACTGCACTACCGAGGCTCATGATATACCTCCATGTAGAATTGTCATGATTAGCGGCATTTCGCAATCTTTTCTTTCATGGCTTGTATCGCCAGCGGATGATCACCATACTGACCCACATATTCCACCTGGATGTCCTTCGGTAAATTCGATTTTGCAACAGCGGCAGGGACTTCAACATCGCTGTGGATCGAATCCGCGCTGAGACTGGCAGCCAGAACCAGGATTTTTTCAACCCCGTGCCCGGATAGTTCCGTTATCGATTTGGTAATGCTCGGTTCCTGGAATTCCATCCAGCCTAATACTACATGGTCAGGGAGATAATCATCTGCAATAAGCTTTTCACGGATGGCATCGCGATACAGGCTCTCCTGCTTGTTCTGTTCAGGATAGATATTTTCCCACTCTGTCGGTTGACCGTGACCAACCAACAAAATCCCAACTTTGGATTTGTCCATATCACCGATCATCTCGTTGGCGCGCTGAACAAAAGAAGTTTGAAGGGGTTGCGAATCCCATAATGCGCCTGTGTAGCAGACCTGAACGCCAAAGGATTCCGGATCAATACTGGTGACCATCTCCTGCCCTGCAACGGTATGGGTTGATTCGGTGATGAACACAGGCAGGATGATGATCTCGCTGGCACCGTCATTGACTGCACGAATAGCCATTTCATCTGGTCGCGGGTTGCTATCCAAAAAAGCAAGGTAGAACTTGCTTCCCTTTGTTTGTTCTTCTGGCAGGGATTGTCTCAGGGTATCAAAGAAGGCCTTATGAAGTTTATTATGAGCGCTTCCGCCTGCCTCAAAGTATTCATGGCGGACGGTATTAAAGAATATTGGGCGGAACAGCCAAGGGACAAAAGGAACGTTATCATGGTCGAGTTCGCGAATGGTCTCGATCCAAGGTTGAGCACTGTAGCCGGGCGGTTCGCCGTGAGTGAAATACAGGATAGCTGTATGTCCATCACCGCCGTCTTTGCGAGCAAGGTCAGGTAGTTCGCGCTGCTCCTCTTGCGCAAGGAAAGCTGCATTTGCCGCCATATAACCGCCCATAAATCCCATCATTACCAGCAGACTGGCGATGGCAATCTCGTGCCCTTTGAAATTCTTATTTAGGATGAAAATGATACCTGTCAGTGTCGCCATGATCAGTATGGCATACAATCCAATCTGGTCAGTAGGTCGTACCATGTACTGGACTACGAAAAAGCCCCCTGCAAACGCAACAAGAGCTAATAAAAGCGACCGTAATGTAATCATCAGGGTTTCCTCCATTAGATCGACTTCTTTACGAAACGGTAAGTAACATCTCTTATTATTATTGTATTTCCCTTTTATTCAAGTCAAGTGACAATCAGCCTAATTTAGGGTGACTATTAATGCCGCCAGAATACTTGGACAAAATATTGAAAATTCTGCCAATTTATTTTTCCTTGTCACTCCAAACATAATCGATCAAGGTAGTTAAATATTGGAAATCGTGTTTCGCAACGATCGGTCTGCTTAATGTGCCAGCCTCAACTACGGCACATTGATATCCGTATTCACGAATTCCCTTTTGCCTTATCGAGAGGAGACTTGTGTAAAGTCCGCGTTTTCGGTGTTCAGGTAATGTAATGCCTGCGAAAAGCGAAGCAAATTTGCCTTTTTGAAAATAAATCTATACGATGGATGCGAGTCGGTTATCAACGATTGAGTACCTTGAGGTTGGTAATAGTCAGCGTCAGAACCTTTGAAACAAAAAGAGCGATTTCTAATACCGACAGATTGTTTTTTACTATAGCGATGCAGGTTCTGTGATCGCGGGTTTGTTGAAAAATGCCCAATAGTGAAACCTGCGGTGCGTAACTATTTTTCACCCTATTTTCTAGCCAAAACCGACAAAAATGTAATAGTCAGCAATGGGTTGAACATTTTTTGAGCCACGGAGGCGCGAAGTTACTAAGAAAAACAACGTAAAAACTCCGTGTCTCAGTGCCTCGGTGGTAAAAAGGTTTTTGTTCAACCGTTATCTGACGATTACAAATATCTGCTAAATCTGTGCAATCTGTGGATAATATTTCCCATATCGGGAATTGCTGCACTCACCGCTGGCAGCTTGACATTTACCAGATGGCTTACAGGAACAAAACATAAATCAACGTTGAGTGCCTGACCTGGCAGATCCGCCGTTCGACTTACTGGACTAAAACTACTTTTTTTAACTCTGCTTTCCTCCGGCTTCCATAGCCCGGCGTCTTCCAGGACACGCCGTACCGTATTTGGACTGACCAGAGGAACCCAGTTGTTGGCTTTGGCGATTTCATGGGACACGGGATGCTTGCCCCAATCAGCGTGTTGATCATGTAGATCCAATACTGTCCGCTTCGATCTCTGCCGCTATCCTTCCCGTTCCTTTCGGTACGCCATTCTGTTCACAAGTTTCCAAACCAACATACCCATCTTTGTCGAAACGGGGCTTCCAGAGGTAAAAAGTCGTCCGCCCAACACGCGCCTTTTGACAAGATGTTGTGACATTGCCAGTTTGCTCCCAAGTTTCAAAGAGCAATTTCCGCTGTTGTGGTGTTGTCGGTGGATTTGCCGGAGTCATCCTTATATAGTACTCTATTGTTCGCCCTTTATCTGATGATTACAAAAACGGGCTCAAAAGAGCCCGTTTTAATTACCAACTACCGATTGTGGCTGTACCAAAATTGGTTAGAAGGTGCTCTCAATATAAACCGGTTCCAAAATTGCCTGTGAGCGAAAATAGTTAAATAACTTATACCTGAGCACATCGGTAATAACAGTGTCTTTTGAGACAATTAGAATGCCATTCTTATCGATCACATCTCTTGAGAGTATCATGCCCAACTTGATCCCTTCAACAAAGATTTCCTTTTCACCTTTTAAGACACCGGATACCTTAAAGGAAGATTGGCTATCAATGTGTAATATCGTAAAACGGAACGCCGTCAAAATATTGGGGTCATACTCTGACTGGTGGACCAGCATGGTCCGAAATGCAACCGAAGGGTTGTATGATCTTTCGAGCAGACGGTCAAAATCAACGATCACTTTTAATATCCGTGCTATCAACGGGATATCGTCAGCTACAGGAGCGCCAATAGCGGCTTGACCGTTATAAGTACAATTCTGATAGCCTACCGCTTCGGCGATGTTTTCAAGACGGGGAATATTTTTAATCAAAAGTTTTCCCATTTTTGGTATCGACATAATCATCTTTTCTTCAGATTCTGTCAATAATTCGCTTTTTTTCCATCTCTCAAGAATATGATGAGGCATGGTCACCGCCCCAATCTGGCTAAGCAGTGCAGCCAGTTCGATCTCCCAGGCCTGGTTTTCGAGGTGCAACTCAATAGCAAGGTCACGAGCAAGGTTGCGCAAGCGGCTGGCTTGAGAGAAAATATCAGGACTAAGCACAGCGAGGATATCAACCATCACTTTAATGCTGCCACTTAACGTCTTACTGAGTAGTTCACGTTCCGCACGAATTAACTCGTTTTGGCGTAAGCCATCCTTAATGGCGGCAATAAAGGTTTCTGCTGAACATGGTTTGAGAAGGAAGCGGAAGATATTGCCTTTATTAATTGACTCCAAAGCCATCTCGAGATCCGCGGCGCCAGTCAATAAAATGCGGGTAACATCAGGCGAATTCTGGCGTACCTGCGCCAGTAATTCGATGCCGGTCATGCCAGGCATGTGGTAATCAGAAACAATTAGCGCCAGGTCGGGTGTGTTTTTGATGATTTCAAAAGCCTCCTGCCCGTTCTGGGCAATTTTAATATCGTCAAACTCCTCCTCACTCAGAGATCGCGAGAGTGAATAAAGTACCTTTACTTCATCATCGACAAGCAGGATGGGCTTTGTGCTCATAGTTCGTTCCTTTCAGAATTCAAGACTCCCAAATCAGTTGGCATGGCTTAGCAAATCACAAGCTGCCAAGGTCCATTCATCAAGATGACCGGTGAGACCCAGTTTTTGCAGATAAGGCATATCCAAATACAAAGCATAGTTTTTGTCTTTTTTGATCTGGCACATATTTAATAATCCACTAGCTGCATGCAAGGAAGCCAACAGTCCGGGTTTTGCAGCAGGCTGTAGACTAGGCATGTGATGAAACGTGACCGCTTCCACGATTGAGTTGGGCAAACCCCAAATTCCCAATAAATACCCACCCATTTCAGCGTGGGAGGTCCCCAAGAATTGGTACTCAGATTCAGTTTCGGTCTGTCCGTATTCATCAAATCTGACATTTTGAAAAAAACCAGGGATTTGAAAGCTCAACAACATACCCACATCATGCAGTACACCAGATACCCGGGCATCTTCCCGTTCCTGACTGCTTAGATTAAGACTGCGCGCAATAAAAAATGCCATGCTACTAACACACATGCTGCGTTTCCAAACAGTGTCAACTGAAATAGGGAGATTTCTTTGTCCTCTATATTCTGAAAAAACCTGTATGCCCAAGACTAGCGACTTAACGGTATTAAGACCCAAAACAGTAACCGCTTTTTGAGGGCTGCTGACATTATCAGAGAGTCCAAAGAAAGCAGAATTAACCAATTGGAGGATTTTGGCAGTCATGGCTGCATCCTGCGCAATGATATTCCCCACATCCAGTGAACTGGAGGTTTTAGATTGAAGCTGCTCGAGAAGCTGGTTATATAACCTGGGTACGCTTGGAAGGGTCTTTATACTGTTAATGATACGTAATAGCTGTGGAGCTAAAAGCATATCTCGCAAACAACAGGCACGCTCAACGATGTCATAGATTTTTTCAATTTCACATGGTTTTGGGATCATCTGGTGAACCAGATGAGTGGATTTAAGAATTTGTACATCACTGGGGTTTCCAGAAAGGACAAATCGGATTACTCCAGGCGCGATGCGACTGACCGCATCCAACAACTGAATGCCGTCCATGGCAGGCATATGCATATCGGTGATGATCGCATCATAAGAATGATGCGACATTTTTGTCAAAGCTTCATTGCCTGACAATGCAAAATGGGCTTCCCAATTATCACAATATTCATCAATGGAACGCTGAAAACCCCTAAGGATAAAAAGATCATCATCAACGAACAGGATGAGATGTTGCCGTTGATTCATCGCTGCTCCAATTCGGAAGAATCGATTGGCAGCTCAATCGTGAAAACAGTTCCCTGACCAGGATCAGAATCAACACAAATTACGCCTTGATGCTTTTTGACAATAATATTATGCGCCATGGACAAACCCTGCCCCGTTCCCTTGCCAACACCTTTGGTGGTAAAAAAAGGATCAAATATACGCTCACGAATTTCAACTGGAATACCTGATCCTGTATCCTGAACAGTGATGAGAACCTTGTTTTCGTGTTTCCGCGTGCTGATCAAAATTTTTCCTTTTTGCTCTGATCCTTGCGGCAGATTCTCCTGAATGGCTTGAGCCGCATTGACGATCATATTCAAAATCACCTGATTAATCTCATCAATCTGGCAGTAAACAAAAGGCAATTCATCATCCAAATCCGTTTCCAGTTCGGCGCAATACTTCCACTCATTATGAGAGATAACGATGGTGGTCTCTATTCCATGGTTGATGTCAGATAGCTTTTTTTCTTTTTCGGAAGGGTGTGAAAACTCCCTCATCGCCAGAACAATCTTTCGTACCCGCTCCGTACCATCCAGTGACTCCTGAACGGCTCTGGGTATCTCAACGGCGTAATAGGAAACTTTCTTTTGGCGAGCCAGCTCATCCAATTGATCCAAATCATCCTGGGTAATAGGCTTTTCGAGGCGCTCATGAATAATCTGCTGATAGGTGGCCAGCATTTCAGAATATTTTAAATAAGCCTTGCCGAGAAACTTAATGTTATCGCCAACATATTGAATGGGAGTATTGATCTCATGCGCTATGCCAGCAGCCAACTGTCCGATAGCTTCCATCTTTTGGGAAAGCATATTTTGTGCTTCAGTCTTTAGTTTTTCATTGATGTTTTGAAATACGAATACAAAACCGACCGTATCTTCTTCTAGGTCAGCAGACTTAAGCGAAGTAATATTTCCAGATAAAAGTATCCTTTCACCCGTTTTACTAACGATCATGGGCGATTGATATGCCGCATGGTTTTTCTGGGCATCCTCCAATTCAAACAGGTACTTGATCACGTCTGGAACCATTTCAAATGTATTGGAAATATGCAATCGGAAAACATTGTTAACCGGCTTTTTAATCGCTTCGGATAAGGTGTAACCTGTTATGGTTTCTGCTGCCTGATTGAATAGGATGACGAGACCATCCTTATCCGTCACAATAACCCCATCAGCGATACTCATGAGAGTGGTCGATAAAAGTTCCTTTTCAGCGGCCAATAATTCCTGAATAACGATTTTTTTGTGAATCTCATTTTGAAGATCGAGATTGAACGATTGAATTTGATCCTGCAGACGGGAGCGCGTGATGGCATTTGCGGCTAATTGAGAAATTATTGTGAGCAATCGCACTTCATTTTCGCTGATAATACGCGGTAAATGAAACGAGATAATTATCAAACCAATTATGCCGTTTTCGCCACGTATAGGCAAAAATGCCCCGCTTGATTGGGTTGGGGTAAAAGTACGAATCTGATCTGAAATTAATTTATCATTTTGCGTATCGAGGGAAATATAAGGGTCGTTGGTTGCAAAAACATGCCCAACGATCCCTTCAGTAATATTCAGGGAAAGATTGGTCATTGGCTCGAACCAGCCCTTGCTTTCGGTCAACTTGAGCAGGTTGTCCACCGGATCCAACAGGAGAATGCAACCATCCGTGGTATTAACCGTTTTCAATGTCTCCCTTAATAATATATAAAGCAATTCCTCCAAATTTTTACCTGCGCGCAAAGAAATTGACAGTTTGCTAACTGTTTCGAGCTCCATCAATCTGAGTTGTAACGACAATTCTATTTGTTTTCGGTTGGTGATGTCTTTAGAAAATATGGAAACACCGATAATTTCACCAGCATTCGTTATGATCGGTGCATGTGAAACTTCAAAATATAAGCGGGAAAGAGCTTTATCCCCTGAGAAGGACTCCTCAACAAGGCGCTCTCCAGCCAGGGAACGATCAATATTTTGTTTGGCAATTAATCGATCATTTTCATCCGTCATATATTCCAACAGATTGCCGCCAATCTGAATATTCTGATTGTAAATTTCCTTTATTTTTGCCGCATGTGCGCTGTTAAAACTGGTATAGCAATACTGCCGGTTCAAGGAAAAAATCAGAGCATCTGTACTCTCAAGAATGTTACGCAAGGTGGAGTGGTTTTCAGAGAGCGCCTGTTCTGTCCTTTTACGCTCGGTAATGTCATGCTCCAACTCGACAACGAGGCGATGGTTGAGAATGAGGAACAAAGTGAATGTGAGACTAATATACAACATCTGGTAGACCAAAGTTGCCAGGGCATTCAATATGCCGGACTGGAAAAAGTCATTGGTTGGTAAATTCGGTTCCCACAGGATGCGAAAAATATTGACCAGTCCAAACGCAACGAAAATAAATCCGATCCTGTATGCGTCTGGACGAAACTTTGCATCGACTCGATGGAGCATGAGCCAGGCGATTTGGATACAAACAAACAAGGTTGCGAATGAAAAATTGTGATTGCGCGCTGCCAAATTGGGCTGAAGATAGGTGAAATAGGTGTGAACAAAAAAGAATATCGCCAACAGGATGTAGTTGTGGCGTTGGGAACTAACTTTATTTATAAAATATTCCAATCCAATGTAAAGGAGAATTGTTCCCGCAACTGCAAGGAAATTTGCAACCACAATTGAAATAAAATCAGGCACAACTCCACGCAAGGTGATGAGCAAAACTGCCACAGACTGCATGACAAAATTTGCCAGCCAGAAACCCAGCCCGGGATAACGCCTGCGGTTTTGTCGCCACAAGAACGCTACGACAACTGCGCAAATGGCATCACTAATTGTATAACCAATGAAGATCGTTCTAATATCTAGCATATTCATCAATTCTATAAATATTTAGTCGCTTATTCATTCAACATGAGAGGCTATTAAGTTTGGCAAGGGCATGGTATCAACTTGTGCAATTTGCCCGGCGAACCCTATGTTGAAACGGCGATTGAGTCTCTGTAATTTCAGGTTGTTCAATCGATATCATTGTAAGAAAAAGAGGGGTTTTTCATAATAAAAATAAAGATAAGAACACATTAATATTTTGTTAATTTCATTTTAGTTTTTTGTGTGTTGATTTACCCTAATCATATAATTTCGATATAGCCACAATCGGCAGTTGATAATTCGGAAGAGGTGGGGGATATGGTAGGATAGCGGTCACCCCCAAGAAAAGGATCATAAATTCAGCTTGTGAATCATCAGTTTACATTTCTTATATTCTTGATCGCAGTAATTGTCTTGTGTTTGCCAATATTTTTTCAATTCAGATCGATCTTGAAGTGGTTCACAAGCTCAAAAAAGTCAAGCGAGGCTCCAGCGCCGCGCGTGCTGAAACCGAGGAGTGAAAAGGATTATCCGCAATGTCGGAAAGCTCGTGAATCTGGTGAGGCGCCGCAGTTTGCGTGTAGTCACATGTCTGTTCCATGGCCCGAGAAGAAAAGCAAAAGAGGGAGGAAAAAAGGCGGTTTGTATCCGACAGCAATTCTGTTCGAATCCCGATTGTGACTATTATCTGATCACGGATGACAAAATCCATGCGCTGATGGGGTATGGGACGCATGGGAAATATGAGGATGTCCAGGATTTGATCTGTCAGGCATGTCGAAAGAAATTCACGATCCGAAAGCACACACTGCTGTATCGTTTGAAGACCCATTCGAAGATCGTACGATTGGCATTGCACTTTCTGGCAACGGGGGTGGACATCTCAGCATTGGAGGAAGTGATGGCGATTCGCGAAAGCACACTGCGAACGTGGCTGGTGCGCAGCGGAGTACAGGGACGGAAACTGCGTGAGCGTTTTTTCACAGGTTTGGAGTTGGTGCATGTTCAATTGGATGAACTGTGGGCGAATGTAAAGCAGGCAGAACAGGCGGTGTGGGTCTGGGTGGTCTGCGATGCCAAGTTAAAAGTTGTACCGGTGGTGCAGTTGGGATCACGAACGCAGGAGATGGCGTACTCGGTGGTGCATGAGTTGAAGTCGAAATTGAAAGTGGGATGTGTTCCGGTGTTCAGCACGGACGGACTGGCGCATTATTTTTATGCGTTGACGGCACACTTTGGAGAATGGGTGCGTGCTGAGGGAGAGAAAAAGTCAGTCTGGATGGTATTGCCGAACTTTTTATATACGCAGGTGATCAAACATCAAAGGAAGTATCGTCTGGTGGAAGTGGAAGAGAGGCATATATGGGGATTACCGGAGGAAAACAGAAGGCTTTTGAAGGCGGGAGGACTGAGCGGTAATATCAATACATCATTTGTGGAATGGATCAACCTAACGATACGGCAGAGCGTTTCGAAATTGACACGGCGCACATGGGGGAGGGCACAGTACACGTCAGAGTTATCGGAACACATGTACTGGTGGTTGGCCGCTTCGCGTTATCACTTTTCGCGTTGCCACGAGAGCCTGCGGATCAGAATGGAAAAGCCGATGGATCGGAAGGGGAAACAGAGACCAAAAGAATACAGGGAGGTTACCCCTTGCAGTGGCGGCTGGACTAACAAGTCGGCGGCGGTGGTCAGTGATGGAATTGATCAGTTATCCGCTTCTATAAGTAGTGGTAGGTTGAGCATGTGAGGGGGAGAACCTGTATTGTGGGACTGACTCTTGCCCAGGTTTTTAGCCTGGCAAGGCGGTTGTACACAAAAACGCGCTCAAAAGAGCACGTTTTAATTATACACTATGGATTGTGGCTGTACCCATTTTTTTGGGATTTGTTAAAAGTCGAGATAATTGTCCGCTTATGTCCACTCATGTCACCAAAGAACTATTTTACTTCACCACACTCAGTGTACGTGAACCAAGTAGCTAGCTAGCAGCATAGGGATAAATATCAAACATAACAGAATTGGACTTTTGACAAGTTGAAGAAACTTGCTTGAGAAAAAGAGCAAGGTAGCACCTTCACAAAACGATAAACGAACGACCCGGCGGCTAAAAAACTAAGGGCATGCCTTTTTTCATGACTGGCTGGCGTTTTCTTGGGGTGAGTTTTGTGCCTTTGCGCCTGCCCGGGGATTTACCTCGGCGTTTGGGAGCAGGGGCAGGTGACCCA
>CAMCQT010000096.1 GCA_945877125.1 Candidatus Brevifilum fermentans
TTTTTACTTCTTACTTAGACCACTCCAACTGGACACGGTCTCACTTCTCACTTTTTACTTCTCACAAAACTTACCTACAGCTTCCCTGTCACCTGCGCCATCTTCACTTCACCAATAGCTTTTGTAATCTTGATATCACGCGGACAGGCCTCTGTGCAGTTATACGCCGTGTGACAGCGTGCCGTACCGTCTGTCTCGCTCAGGATATGCAAGCGCAGGTCGGCGGCTTCGTCGCGGCTATCAAAGATAAAGCGATGCGCCGTCACGATTGCGGCGGGACCATAATATTCGCCATTGGCCCAATAAGACGGGCAGGAGGTTGTACAGCACGCACACAAAATGCACTTGGTTGTTTCGTCAAAGCGGGCGCGGTCTTCGGGACTTTGCAGTCGTTCACGTCCATCCGCAGGGAGCGGAGAATTGTTGATGAAATACGGAAGCACCTTCTTATAGTTATCAAAGAACGGCTCCATATCCACGATCAAATCCTTGACGATCTTCAAACCCAGCACCGGCTCCACTGTGATATTCGCGCCCACATCGCGCACCAAAGTTTTGCAGGCCAACATGTTGCGCCCGTTAATGCGGATCGCATCCGAGCCGCACACGCCATGCGCGCACGAGCGGCGGAAGGACAACGTCCCATCATAATTACCTTTGATGTATTCAAGCACATCCAGCACACGGTCGTTCTCATCGCCTTCGACTTTATAAGTCTCGTAATGACCGCGCTTATCCTTCTCGGGATTGTATCGGAAAATTTTGATTGTAATTTCCATGCTGCCTCTTAATAAACCCGCGCCTTGGGTTGATGTTTGGTAATCACCACAGGCTTATAGCCGATCTCAAGTTTGCCGTCTTTATTCCAGATCAATGTGTGCTTGAGCCAGTTTACATCATCACGATCAGGGAAGTCTTCGCGTGAATGTCCGCCGCGCGACTCTTTGCGATTGGCTGCGCTCATTGCGATCACTTCCGCAATTTCGAGCAGGTTGCCAAGTTCCCAGGCATTCAACAATTCTGTGTTGAAAATTTTCCCAGTATCGCTCACCGTCACATCTTTGAAACGCACTTTCAACTCGCGCACCTTCTCCAACGCAGACAGCATATCTTTTTCGTTGCGATAAATACCAACATCCGCGAACATGACTTTTTTCAACTCGTTGGATAATTTGAAGACATTCTCTTTGCCTGATCCATTCTTCAGCGCTTCAAACTGCGCCATCGATTCTGATTCTGCTCCGACGGGCAGTTTTTCAAACTCAGACTGATTCGCGTATTCCGCCGCCTTGAGTCCCGCATATTTGCCGAAGACCACCAGGTCAAGCAGTGAATTTGTTCCAAGGCGATTCCCGCCATGCACCGAAACACAGGCACATTCACCCGCCGCATACAAACCGGGGAAGGGTGTGTTTTTATCGTCAACCACAACCTCGCCGAATTTATTGGTAGGGATGCCGCCCATCGTGTAATGCGCCGTCGGCTGAATCGGCATCATCTGGGTCACAGGGTCAACGCCAAGATATACACGGCAGAAATCAATGATGTCGGGTAATTTCTGCAAAACCTGCTCAGCCGTCAAATTATATTTCGAGCCGTCCACGTTGGTGCGTCCATCTTCCGCCGCAATCCTATTGACCGTCTCCGGGCGAATATCCAAATAGACAAAATTCTTGCCGTCCACGCCGCGCCCCTCTTTAATCTCGGTGTAGATCGCACGCGACACAACGTCACGCGAGGCCAAATCCTTTACACTTGGCGCGTACTTGGGCATGAAACGCTCGCCCTTGCCGTTGATCAGCACCCCGCCCTCGCCGCGGACACCTTCGGTAATGAGGATGCCGAGTTTGTAAATTCCCGTTGGGTGGAACTGGAAGAATTCCATATCCTCCAACGGAATGCCGTGACGAAGCAAAATCGCCGCGCCGTCGCCGGTGTAGGCATAGGCATTGGATGTCACCTCAAAAATGCGTCCATGTCCGCCGGTGGCAAAAATTACTGCTTTGGCATGGATGACATGCAGTTCGCCGGTAGAGAGTTCCACAGCCACTACACCCGCAGCCTTTCCGTTGACCATGATGAAATCAAGTACTTGATACTCATCAAAGAAATTGACCTTATTCTTTAAACACTGCTGGTATAAGGTTTGCAAAATCATGTGACCCGTACGATCGGCAGCATGAGCCGCGCGTCGAACAGGCTTGCCAGTTACATTATTGGTGTGCCCGCCAAACGGACGCTGAGAAATTTTACCTTCGGGGGTTCGGTCAAAGGGCAGCCCCATGTGTTCCAGTTCAAGAACAGCATCCACCGCCTCGTTACACATGAACTCAATGGCATCCTGGTCACCAAGATAATCAGAACCTTTCACCGTATCGTACGTGTGCCACTCAGGTCTGTCTTCTTCATAATTACCAAGTGCGGCAGAGATGCCGCCCTGCGCCGCGCCCGTGTGCGAACGTGTGGGATACAACTTGCTAATCACCGCAGTCTTCGCAGTCTTGGAGGCGTACAAACCAGCCATCAGACCCGCCCCCCCCGCGCCGACAACGACCACGTCAAATTGATGAGTTTTTGTCATGAATTACTCCTAAGAATATCCTAACCACAAAGGACACAAAGTATCACGAAGGAAACCTTAAAACCTTTGTGTACCTTTGTGACACTTTGTGGTTCACAATTTATGAAGTCCAGAGAATGTACAGCCCGATTGCGCTCATCAAGAGCATCATCACAACGCTCAAAAGGCGCACGATCTTTCTGCCGCCCGCGCTTGCGATGTAGTCATCTGCGATGACGACCAGCCCGTGTACGCCATGCGCCACAGCAACCAAAAGGAGGGCGCTGGCGGTCAACTTCCAAAATGTGGAAGCCCAGGGCGCAATATCTGGCACATCAGTGCTTTGTACGTGAGTCACGTTCGGCATGAACGCCCAGCGCATGACATCTGCGAAGTTCATCTGGTTGCGCGCACCCATTATCAGTCCGCCGATCAGCCCAAAGAGAATCAGGGCGTACATCGCCAAGGCTGAAAGACGTGTGAAATACCACATCAATATTTCAAAAGTCATGCCACGCTGGGAAAGGGACAGGGTTCTTGTTTTTTGATTACTCATGCTATCCTCCCAAGCCAGTGCTGATGATAACCAGTGCAGCGATGCCAAAGGTCGGCAGGAAAACCGCCCACTCGATCCAAATGGCTTCACGGTGATGTTCGATCAACTTTGGGAACAGGTCGAGAATGGTGATGCGTAGTCCATTAATGGCATGGAATAGCACACAAAAGAAAATAAAGACCTGGAAAGCCCAATTCTCGTAAATGGTATTTACAAAAACTCCACCTTTGCCCCCCAGGAATGATGACAGCATGTGTATTGTGATGAATATCGCCATACCTAGCCCACCAATGCGGTGCAGGACAAAAGTCAACATTGGACCCTGTCCTTTATATCGCAAGCCTGTCAACAGGCTAACATTTCTTTTTAGGCCCATCTATGCCTCCTCGAAAAAATTGGGTTGGGAGATTGTAAAAATCGCCCGTTATTTATCATGCCAGGAACAGACACATTGATAATTTTTTAGAATACAAAAAGCATTTTACTCTTTTAATTTTTTTAATGGCAAAAGATAGGGATTTTCCGGTAGGACAAACGCCGTCTTTTTACAAAAAAGGGAAAAACGACCCAAGCAGGGTGATTATCACATACAGAACATGGTCAAGAAAGTGACAATCATCCTGCTTATTTCGTTTCAGCTATCCTATAATAAAGTGGACAAAGACCTTTATAATCCAATTTGAATTCCAGTTTGAAGGTTTTTTTATTTTCCTGCCCTAAGCGGAGTGACAAGCGTCAGCGAGTAACAAAGCTAAAGGGCAATTTTGCGTGAAACAAGAGCGTAAATTCCGTCCTTTAAATGCTGCCAAAGGCTCAAAGGACGAAAGCAAAGTTTCCAGGAGGCATACATGTCTGGTTCGAATGAACTTTCCCGCCGTGACTTTATAAAAGTCACAACAGGAATCGTAGGCGGATTGATCGGGGTGGCGATTGGCTTGCCGACCATTTCATATCTGATAGACCCCGCGCTGCAGGAGGGTGGAAAAGATGTCTGGGTCTCGATTGGCAAATTTGAAGATATGCAAGTTGGCATCCCGTACCCATTCTCGTTTACACGCGTACAGGTTAACGGCTGGGAGCGCACCTCCAATTCGTTTGGTGGATATGCGCTTCGCAAATCGGACGATCCCAAAGACCTGTTGATTTTAAATAGCCGCTGCACTCACCTTGCCTGCACCGTCAACTGGAGTGAAGAAGCCCAGGGATATCTTTGCCCATGCCACGACGCAAAATTTAGCATCGAAGGCGAAGTGCTGGATGGCCCCCCACCGCGCCCGCTGGATGTTTACACCGACTTCCGCCTGACGGAAGATGGTCTTATTGAAATATTCTCCAAGGCAGGTTAACCATGTGGAAAAAAGTTTACGAATGGCTCGACGAACGCCTTGGCTTAAACGACATGTACACCAACCTGCTCGACCGCCCCGAGCCGACAGGCAATTGGTGGAATACCCTTGGCTCCGCCAGTCTCTTTCTTTTTGTCATGCAGGGATTAACAGGCATCTTCCTCACCGTCTATTACACTCCCTCTCCCGACCATGCCT
Source organism: Candidatus Brevifilum fermentans (assembly GCA_945877125.1). Taxonomy (GTDB): domain Bacteria; phylum Chloroflexota; class Anaerolineae; order Anaerolineales; family Villigracilaceae; genus Villigracilis. The sequence continues at coordinate 4,661 of CAMCQT010000096.1, forward strand.
ATGACTCGGTGCAATACATTATGGAAGGCGTGGCATTCGGCTGGCTAATTCGCGGCATTCACCACTGGGGCGCTACCTTGATGGTGATCGTTGTTTTTATTCACATGCTGCGGGTATTTTTTACTGCGTCCTTTAAATATCCGCGCGAGTTGACCTGGCTGATCGGCATTGGCTTATTGCTCATGACCCTCGGCATGGGATTTACAGGCTACCTGCTTCCCTGGAATCAACGCGCTTTTTGGGCAACCACTGTCGGCACGCAGATCGCAGGCAGTGTGCCTTTCGTCGGCGAATTCATTCTCAAAGCCCTGCGCGGCGGACCTGACCTGAGCGCGCTCACCCTGCAAAGATTCTTCTCGGCGCACATTTGGATGCTCCCCGCTATGTTGGCAGGTTTGATCGGAGTTCATCTGTTCCTGATCATCAAGCACGGCGAATCCCACTTCCCAACTAAAGAGGATTAAGGAGCGCACCATGAACGATGAGACCAAAAAGAAAATCAACGCACGTTATGAAAGCGAACTCAACAAAGGCGAACGCTTCTGGCCAGACAGCATTTACAAAGACCTGATCGTTTCACTCGGCATCTTTGTCCTGCTAATTTTGCTCGCAACCTTTATCGGCGTTTCCCCCGAACCCAAGGCTGACCCAAGCGACACTTCCTACATTCCACGCCCTGAGTGGTACTTCCTCTTCATCTTCAAATTCCTCGCCATCTACGGGCAAATTCCCATACTCGGCAAAATCGAATGGATCGCCACAGTCGCCATCCCTGGCGTTGCTGTTGGGCTTCTGACCCTTTTGCCCTTCATCGAAAAACGTCCAGACCGCCATTATGTCAAACGCATTTTGCCGATTTCCATCATGATTATCATGGTGGTCGGCATTGTGTTGCTAACTTTTACTTCGGAAGTGCCGACGGTTGCCGCTGACGGGTCGAAAATGCTTGGGATTTTGCAATCCATTTCAGGGTTGATCATCCCCACGCTGGCTTACATCGCGCTGATTTTGATGTCCTACGTCTTCAAGTCGTCCACCCGCACCATGATCTGGACGACGGTGCTGGCTTCTGTTTCAATGATCATTGTCTCAGGGACAGTTTTAGCCCTGCACCCCAAACCAGTCGTCGAAGAAACTGAAGTCGCCACGACTCTCGTTGACCAGATCACAGCGGGGCAGGACCTGTACTCCATCCACTGCACAGAATGTCACGGCGACGATGGCTCGGTTGCAATCATCGAAGGCGTGGAAGGTCTGGAAGGCGAAGAGATTACCCCAATCAACAGCAAGGATGTGCTCTACACCATCACCGATTCAGCCATGTACGAAGTTATTGCCTACGGGCGACCCAACGCGGGCATGACGCCTTTTGGCAAAGCCTACGGCGGCGAACTCTCGAAGAGTGAAATTGATTACATGACCATCTTCATGCGCTACATGTGGGATGACCGTTTTGAAGCGCCCGTGATCGCACCGCTCTTCCCTGCCCTGGCAGATGGCGAAGTGCCTTCGTATGATGTACACATTGCGCCAATTGCCAAACGCTATTGCATTTCCTGTCACCGCGCTGGCAAGGAAAACAACAACTACCTGATGACCTCGTATGAAGAAATTCTCACCACTGGCGACAATGCTGAAAATAACATCATTGCAGGCGACGAGAAGAGTTATCTGCTGCAAGTTATTCAGGAACATGCCATCATGAATCCTGACAAACCGGATGAAGAGTTGATCGGTGTCATGCCACCCAGCAAAGCCCTCAAACCCAATGTAGTGGATGTATTCGTGCGCTGGATCATGAACGGGGTGCCGCAAACAGCAGACGAAGCTGCCGCGCTTTTTGCAGTTCCAACTCCTGAACCAGCTGCAACAGCAGCGCCGTAAAAGAATTTACAACATGTAAAGCAAAAGAGCCGAGGCGCAAGTCTCGGCTCTTTTATTATCAAACCGAACCCCGAAGGGGTAAAACGCAATGGAGCATAACTTGCTATTCATGGTTTTCTCAAAACATAAAATCTTAATGCGAATGCCGCGAAAGGAGCGAATGACGCGAAAAAACTGCTCTTTTTCGCCCTATTCGCGCATTTCGCGTTAAAGCCTTGCCTTCAAGTCAATCTACAAGACTGCTCAATAGCAAGTTATGCGGTACTGCGGTAAAACGATTGTAGCATTTGGTTTACAAGATATTTTCAACTCCGAAGGAGTGACAGGGCTGTGTCATCCCTTCGGGATTATCAAACTGGAAATGCTTAATTCTATAATCATGTCATCCCTTCGGGATTTTTTCTCTGCCTTTTTGTCCGTCAGAAACGGGTAAAATATTCCCCATCAAATCAAAGAATGGAGAAAAAATGAAAACAGCAAGCGGATTGGAATACACAGAAGTTGAAGCAGGCACAGGCGCACAGGCAGCGGCAGGAAAAACTGTCAGCGTGCATTACACAGGAAAATTTCAGGATGGCAAAGTCTTTGACAGTTCCATCCCACGCGGCGAAGCGCTCACCTTTCGCCTCGGCGTGGGACAGGTCATCAAAGGCTGGGATGAAGGCATTGCCCTGATGAAAGTCGGCGGCAAAGCGCAACTCACGATCCCGCCCGAACTTGGCTACGGCGAACGCGGCGCAAGTGGAGTCATTCCCCCCAACGCCACGCTCATTTTCGATGTGGAATTGGTCGCAGTAAAATAGTCGTTTTAGTTTAAGTCTTGCAAGCATATAACGTGTAGCGTGTTCCGTAAATCTTCAAAACGGAACACGCTACACGACAATCTCTCAATTTATGTACGAAGTAACCGCGCCTTTTGGCTGGCGCACTTTATTTACCCAAACCGCCCCATGATGTAATCTTCGGTCTTCTTTTGTTTCGGGTTGGTAAACAATGTTTTGCCTTCGCCGTATTCGATCAGTTCGCCTGTCAAAAAGAACGCGGCGCAATCGGCGGTGCGTGCGGCTTGTTGAACGGAATGCGGCACGAGAATAACGGTGTATTCTTTTTTCAACTCCAGCAATGCAGCTTCCACTTTGCCAGTTGAGATCGGGTCAAGTCCTGAGGTGGGTTCATCGAGCAAAATGATCTGAGGCTGCAAGGCGATCACACGCGCGAGGCAGACACGCTGCTGCTGTCCGCCTGAAAGCGCGATGGCGGGGTCATTCAAACGCTCTTTCACTTCATCCCAAATCGCAGCGAGTTTCAGACTGCGTTCCACAGCTTCATCTAATTTTGATTTTCGTTTTTCACCTGCGAGGTCGAGCGCGTAGGTTATGTTTTCGCGGATGCTCATGGGCAACGGAACGGGACGCGCGAAGACCATGCCGACCTTGCGGCGCAGCGCGATGACATCCGTTTTCGGGTCGAGAATATTCTCGCCGTCGATCAGGATTCTTCCAGAGCTGGCTTTGATCTCGGTCAGGTCGTTGAGGCGATTCAAACAGCGCAACAAAGTGGATTTTCCGCCGCCCGCTGGTCCAAACAAAACGGTCACAGCGTTCTGGCGGATTTCCATGCTGACATCACGCAGGGACTCGGTGCCGTCGGAATATTGAAGGGAAAGGTTTTCGATGATGATTTTGTTCATTTTATAATTTTATAAATATCTGGTGGTCGAGTAGGCGGCGATGCTTTCCGCCGCCGTACCGAGACCACCTATTCAAGGATAATTTCTGCAACATGTGGTCTCGGCACCTGCACTGGCGTGCGGCACAAGTGTACGAGCGAGAAGAGCGCTCGCTCTACTCGACCACCAGCGGTGTACATTCACCATTGTCTTTTTGCTCTTGCCCGCGAACGGATGACCGTCGCGATAACATTCATAGTCAATACAAATACCATCAACACCAACGCCGTTCCATATTGAATTTGGATCGGCATTTCGGGTACTTGCGTGGAAATAACAAACAGGTGATATGGCAAAGCCATGGTCGCGTCAAAGGGAGATTGTGGAAGACGTGGCAGGAAGAACGCCGCGCCCGTGAAAAGAATGGGAGCGGTTTCACCTGCGGCACGTTCCAAGCCGAGGATGACGCCCGTCAGAATGCCTGGCAAAGCCTCTTTCAAAATGATGCGGCTGATGGTCTGCCAGCGGGTTGCGCCGAGGGAAATACTCACGGTGCGGAAGGCTTGCGGCACGGCACGCAACGCTTCTTCTGCTGTGCTGATGATGACGGGTAATGTCATGATCGAAAGCGTCAGCGAGGCGGCAAGAATGGATGTGCCGAATTGCAGAAACAGGACGAATAATCCCAGCCCGAACAATCCATACACAACCGAAGGAATGCCCGCCAGATTAATAATCGCAAGGCGGATGAGACGAGTCAACTGATTGTCTTTGGCATATTCCGCAAGATAAATGGCGGCGGCGATTCCCAAAGGGACGGAGAAAAAAGCCGTGCCGAGAGTCAAATACAGCGTGCCGATAATGGCAGGCAAAATTCCACCCGCGCGCATTCCGTCATGCGGAAAGCCTGAAAGGAATTCCCACGAAATGGCAGAGCCGCCTTTGTAGATAATAAAGAGGATCGTACCGACGATTGGCAGCATGGTAAGGATCACCATCAATGTGATTGCAGTGAAACCAATTCGTTGGACGACGTAACGGTTGCGGGAGAGGAATTTGGTCATCATGACAATATCCTCTCGGCGCGTTTCTTGGCGCGGAAGACGACAGATGAGGCGATGATATTCACGACCAGCGAGATGATGAATAAGACCATGCCGATAAAAAACAGGACGTGATAATGTGTACTGCCATTTGCGACTTCGCCCATTTCGGCGGCGATGGTTGCGGTCATGGTGCGGACGGGGGAGAAGAGGCTGCCGAGTTTTATCGCCAGCACGGGCGCGTTGCCTGTGACCATCATCACGGTCATCGTTTCACCGATGGCACGTCCGATGCCGAGCATGACGGCGGTCAGCACACCTGAGCGGGCGGCGGGCAATGTCACACGCCAGATGGTTTGCCATTTGGTGGCGCCCAATGCCCAGGCACCTTCGCGATAAGCACGCGGGACTGAGTCAAGCGCATCCTCGGCTACGGAAACGACGGTGGGGACTGCGATCCCACCCAAAAGGAGCGACCCTGTCAGGGCTGTCAGACCAGTTGGCAGATTGAGAAAGACGCGTAGAAATGGGGCGAGGACGAGAATCCCAAGAAATCCCAACACGACGGAGGGAAGTCCGCCGAGCAATTCCACCAGAGGCTTGAGAATTTCACGCATCCAACGCGGTGCGATCTCGGAGATATAAACGGCGGTGCCGATGCCAAATGGAACGGCAATCAGCGCCGCGCCGAGGGTCACAACCAGTGAACCTGTGATGAGCGGCAGGATGCCAAAATAATCTTCGATGGGATACCAGCGGATGTTGAGAAGTGAAGACATATCCACTTCGGTCAACGTGGGCAGACCTTCGCGCAGAAGGAAGAAAAAAATAAGCGCAACAAATAGGATGGCGGAATAACCAGAGGTTTGAATCAACCTGGTGATAATGAATTCACGCCACGATAAGGATTTTTCCATAAGTCTCCGCATGTCATTGCGAGGGCGTTCTTGCTCTTGCCCGAAGCAATCCCCTCGTCAATGTGGGAGATTGCTTCGTCGGAAGAACACCCTCCTCGCAACGACATTAGTTATTTTAATACAGGCACAAACCCCAACTCAGCAACAATCAACTGTGCTTCGTCAGAAAGAATCCAATCGAGGTATTCCTTGACAATACCCGTGGGTCCGCCGTTGGTGTACATATAAAGGTCACGCGCGATGGCGTAGGATTTATCGTTCACTGTTTCAATGGAGGGCAGAACATACGCACTGCCTGCTTCATTTGCAATTGCGATGGTTTTCAGATCATCAGGCACATAACCGAGTCCATCATAGCCAATGGCATTCGGGTTATCACGCACTTCTGAAATGATGCCTTCAGATGATGGAAGCAACAAGGTGTCCATCGAAAATAATGTTTTATCGTCCTTGCTTCCCAAACGCAAAACAGTTTCCAGAAAATAGACGTGCGTACCTGAATTTGTTTCGCGTGACAGGCGCACGATGGGGCGGTCTTCTCCGCCGACTTCTGTCCAGTTCGTATATTTGCCGCTGTAAATATCAGAGATCTGTTGAAGCGTTAATTCGCTAACAGGATTGTTGGGATTTACGATCACGGCAATGGCGTCACGCGCGATGATATGCTCAACGGGTTCAACGCCATTGGATTGCGCCTCGGCGACTTCTTCATCTTTGATCTTGCGGGATGCGTTCGCCAGATCCACTGTGCCATTGACCAGCGCCGCGATGCCTGTGCCCGATCCGCCGCCTGTTACTGATATACGGACATCTGAGTGGTCGCTTTGATATTTTTCCGCCCACGCCAGCGCAAGATTAACAATGGTATCCGAGCCTTTATTTTCGATATATTTTGCAGGGGAATCAGAAGCGGATGAACTATTGGAAGAACCGCAGGAAGTGAGAAGGAAAAAAGTGAAAAGGAAAGAAGTGAGAAGTAAGAAGCTGTGAAGGCGTTTCATCGGGCGAGATTATAAGCGATTCAGCGAATCAGCGAGTCAATTTTTCATCCTTCATAATTCATCCTTCATCCTTGATTTTTGATACAATCGCCCCATGACCACAGCCCAATCCGCATTCTCTGTCCAGCATCTTGATTTTTATTACGGCAAATCAAAAGCGCTTTCCAATATCAATCTCGAAATCCAGCCGCAAAAAGTGACCGCATTGATCGGTCCGTCAGGCTGCGGCAAATCCACGTTTTTGCGCTGTCTGAACCGCATGAACGACACGATTCACGGAACGCGAGTCGAGGGAAAAATTCTACTCAAAGGCGAAGATATTTACGACCCAAAAATGGATGAGGTCAATTTGCGCCAGCGCGTGGGCATGGTCTTCCAGAAACCGAATCCGTTTCCACAGTCCATTTATGACAACGTGGCATTCGGTCCGCGCGTGATGGGCATGGACGTGAATCTCGATGAAGTTGTGCAAAGCAGTTTGGAACGTGCCGCGCTATGGGATGAGGTAAAAAGCGACTTGAAATCTGATGCGATGGGACTGTCGCTGGGTCAACAGCAAAGATTGTGCATCGCCCGCGTAGTGGCTGTGCGCCCCGAAGTAATTCTCATGGATGAATCCACATCAGCGCTCGACCCAATAGCCACCCTGCGCGTGGAGGAATTGATTGCCGAGCTTAAACAGGATTACACCATCGTCATAGTCACGCACAACATGCAGCAAGCCGCGCGCGTTTCAGATTTCACGGGACTATTCTGGCTGGGAGAGTTGGTGGAATTTGCGCCCACAAGCAATATATTCACCAATCCAAAAGAGGAACTGACCGAGGCGTATGTGACAGGGAGAATGGGGTAGTGTTTGATTGGTAATTGGTAATTAGAGATTTAGCAGAATCAAAAAGGTGAGCGCAAAACTGCGTTCACCTTTTTACTTTTTAATTTTTACTCTCCACACATTACTTGTTACTTTTACTCTTTACTTCTTCATCCAAAACTCATCACTGCTGGATTTGATCTCATTCAGTTCGCCCGTTGCAATGAATATCGTGCGCTCGCAGATATTGGTTACGCGGTCTGCCACACGTTCGAGGTTGTGAGCAACCCACAAAAGCCAGTTGGCGCGCTCAATGGATTTCGGATCCTGGATAATGAGCAGCATCAACTCGCGGTAGATTTGGTTGTAGAGCCCATCCACTTCATCATCTTCAATTGGGATGGCTTTTGCGGCTTCCACATCTTCTTTGACAAAGGCAGTCAGTGAGCGGTGGAGCATATCCGCGCCGATCTGTGCCATACGCGGAATATCGATCAGCGGCTTGAGCAGAGCCTCTTCGCCCATGCGGATATTAATGTTCGCGATGCCTTTGGCGTAATCACCCATGCGTTCCAACTCAGAGATAATTTCCATGGTCGAAGCCAGCAGGCGCAAGTCGTGCGCCATGGGCTGCTGGGTTGCGATCAGGATCATTAATTGATTTTCAATTGCAAATCGTTTTTTATTGATCGCCGCATCATCAGCGATGATCTTCTCTGCGCCTTTGATGTCGCGCTTCTTCAACACCTCTACTGAATCAATAATGGCATGTTCCACCATTGAGCCAAGCAGAAGCACTTCATCTTTTACTTGTTGTATCTCGTGTTCAAATGTTTTTCGGATCATAATTCCTCTAAGTATAGCCACGACAGGTTTTGTTATGTGATTTTACTACTGACAATTACATCTGACGATAGTCATGCGGCGTGATGTTTTGTTCTTTCAACCAAAGGCGCAGGCGATCTTCGATCTGGTCGCGCACGCGTCGGGTGGATGTGAGGCGGGTCTCATCGTCGCCCGAAAATTTTGCGGGGTCATCAAAAGGCCAATGTTCATGCATCCCCATATTGAGAAACACAGCGGGACAATTCTCCTCGGCATCTGAACAGACCGTAACCACATATCCGAAGTTGACCTTACCCATGTATTCCATAACAGACTTCGACCACTGCAAGCTGATATCGATTCCAACTTCGCGCATCGCTTCCTCAACCTCGGGCAGGATACTGCCCTTCGGCTCTGTGCCTGCGCTGAAAATTTCAAAATACTCCCCCGCCAATGCACGCAGGAGTCCTTCTGCCATCTGACTGCGCGCCGAGTTGCCTGTGCAAAGAAATAGAACTTTTGGTTTGGACATAATTTTCTCCGTCATGTCATTGCGAGGGCGGTCTTTCTCTTAGCCCGAAGCAATCCCCAGTGTTTCAGAAGATTGCTTCGTCGGAAAGAGCATCCTCCTCGCAATGACATGCTATCCGAATCTTCCCGTCACATAATCTTCGGTGCGCTTGTCTTTGGGATTGGTGAATATCCTTTTGGTTTCAGAAAACTCGATCACCGTGCCGGAGCGTGAGCCTTCCTTATCCAACATCATCATGGCAGTGTAATCCGAAACGCGCGCGGCTTGCTGCATGTTGTGAGTGACGATGATGATGGTGTAGTTTTTCTTCAACTCCTGCATCAGTTCTTCAATGCGGAGCGTGGAGATCGGGTCAAGCGCGGAGGCGGGCTCGTCCATCAAAATAATGCTGGGTTGAATGGCGATGGTGCGCGCGATGCAAAGACGCTGCTGCTGTCCGCCAGAAAGTTCGTAGGCGCTTTTCTGGAGCACATCCTTCACTTCCTCCCAAAGCGCTGAACCGCGCAGAGATTGCTCCACGAGTTCATCCATATTGCCCTTGAAGCCGTTGATGCGCGCGCCCCAGGCAATGTTTTCATAGATGGATTTTGGAAATGGATTCGGCTTTTGAAAAACCATGCCAATGCTTCTGCGGACTTCAACAGGGTCTATGTTCGAGCCGTATAGATTCTGTCCGCGCATGAGGATTTCGCCAGTAACATGGCTGTTTGGCACAAAATCATTCATGCGGTTGAAGGCGCGCAGCAATGTGGATTTTCCACAACCTGACGGCCCGATGATGGCAGTGATCTTTTGTTTTTCGAGCAGCATGTTCACATCGCTGACCGCTTTAAAAGCGCCATAAAAAATGGACAGGTCTTTGGTTTCGATTGCGTATTCAGGAGTTTCGTTGGTTTGCATGTTTTATTCCTTGGTAAACCCTAAAGGTTTTCATGGATATTTTGTTGTCTTGGTTTAAGATAAAAACCTTTAGGGTTTGTATCAACTTAATATTTTCTCTGCACGCGATTTCTGATAATTACAGCGGCGGCATTCAAAGTTAACAACAGAATAAGCAGAACAATAATGGCGCTGGCCGCGATGGCATGAAATTCTGTTTGCGCGCGCGTTGTCCATTGATAGACTTGAATGGGCAGGGCGGTAAATTTTGAAAACGGTCCTTCAGGATCGAGGCTGATGAAAGTGGATGCTCCCACGATGATGAGCGGAGCAGTTTCACCAATGGCGCGTGAGACCGCCAGAATACTGCCCGTGAGAATACCCGGCAGGGCGTTGGGTAAAACGTGATGCCAGATCGTTTGCCAGCGGGTGGCGCCGATGCCATACGCAGCCTGTCTCAGTGAATCAGGGACGGCTTTGATGGCTTCCTGCCCGTTGATAATAATCAGCGGCAAAACAAGAATTCCCATCGTCAATCCAGCGGATAGGATCGTGCGCCCGTTCGTGTCTGTAATGCCGAACATGCTTCCACTGGTAAATGGTTCCAGCGCGCGGACGAAGATCGCAAGCCCGAGCATTCCATACACAATACTTGGCACGCCCGCGAGATTATTGATATTGGTTTGAATAATGCGGTTCAAAAAGTTCTTTGTTGCATATTCCTGCAAATAAATCGCCGCGCCTGTGCCAATCGGCAGGGCAAACAGAATGGCAATTCCCACCATCCACAATGAGCCGAGAATAGCAGTGCGTACGCCTGCGAATTCCGCTTTGGAAGACATTGGCGTAGTGAGAAATACCGGCGTAAGCCATGAGCGAAATTCCAGTTTTGCTTCCGGATATTTTTTTGCAACTTCGGCTTTGATCTCATTTCCGCGTAATATGGAATCTGTCATCGACCAGGTTTTCTTTGTATCAACCTGAATCAATCGTTCCAATACAAGGGTGTAAAGAACCGACTTCGAACGCTTCTCCATCGTTTTTTCATTATCCAGCTTTGTGTACGCGCCAGATGAAAGGTTGGTTTGGAGTATTTCAAGCAGTTCCTGTTTATTCAAATCATCCAATGGTTTGGCTGTGAATTCAGTGGGATCGTTCTTGTACTCAAAAGCCACATAACCGAATGCGCCATCCACCACGTTGTAAAGGAGCGCGGCAAGGCTCAGCAATGCGATCAATAATGCAGAGAAGAAAATAGCCTGCCATATAGATGCGATACGGTATCGTCCATTGAGCGATTTGCGAAAGGATTCCCCTGTGGGGTAGTGGTTATCTGTTGGGTTCATGATTGCCTACTCATATTTCTCTCGGAAACGCTCAACCACCACCTGGCTAATGAGGTTCAAGACCAAAGTCACGAGGAATAACATTAATGCGACCGCAAAAAGACTGGTGTAATCAATTGAGTTGTAGCTCAAATCGCCACCGCTGATGCGCGCAATGTGCCCGGTCATGGTCTCTGCGGCTTTGAATGGGTTGAATGTGAAGTTGGGACCAGAACCAGAAGCGATTGCCACAATCATGGTTTCACCGATGGCACGTGAGATGCCAATGATCAACGCCGCGCCAACGCCCGATAATGAAGCAGGTAAAACGACCTGGATGCTTGTCTCAAATTTTGTCGCGCCCATCGCGTACGCGCCCTCACGCAAAGAACGCGGGACTGCGCTCAAGGCGTCTTCGCTCATGGAGGCGATCAACGGCAGGATCATGATGCCCATCACGATGCCAGCAGATGCCATGTTATACACTTGCACACTCTCGCCGAAAATGCTTTGCAGGAGCGGAGTCATGAAGAGCAAGGCGAAGTAACCGTACACAACGGTTGGAATGCCCGCGAGCACCTCAAGGATGGGTTTTAATGTTGACCTCGCTTTCGGGGTGGCGTATTCGCTTAGAAACAACGCAGCGGCCAGTCCGAGAGGAAGCGAGACGAAGATGGCAATGGCGCTCGTGGTGAGAGTCGCAGTTACCAGCGGCCAGATTCCAAAAAGTCCAATGCCAGGCTGCCATTGAGTTGTTGCAAAGAATTTGGTCAGCGTTACATCGGGGTTGTTGAAGAAAAGCAGAGCTTCCTTCCCCAGTTCGTAAACAATGGCAACGGTGATGAAAATGGATAAAACCCCTGAAATAAATAGCAGGGATTGAATGACGCTTTCACCGGGGCGCATCTTCTTTTTTAGATCGAGCGGACGGAAATTTTTATTTTCCATGATTGTATTTTTCATTTTGCCTTTTACAGCGCGAATGGGCTGGCCTCATTTTTTGAGGCCAGCCCTGTGTTATTTGTTTATTTTTTACTTGCTTGTAGCGGCAGTCCAGGCATCCATGGAGGCTTGCAGGTCGGCGGCAGGAGCGGGGAAGTAACCGACATCTACGACGTTGTCGTTGACATTGCTCAGGTAGAAGTAGATGAACGCGGCAACCTGGGGCTTCTCAGTCAAAATCTTTGCGTCAGAGTAGATGAAGAGCGGGCGGGAGATGGGGTAGGTTCCGTCATCCACAGTGCTTTGGTTGGGTTCGACACCTTCGACTGCAACAGCCTTCAAAGCGCCGGAGTTTTCAGAGAA
>CAMCQT010000097.1 GCA_945877125.1 Candidatus Brevifilum fermentans
GTGAGCAACCCAAGCAAAAGAATAACAATGACAAAAAAGATCAAGCCAGCCGATGCGCCCCAGGAGAAATGTAGTTTGTCTTGAATAAGTTTGGCGACGGGGTGGAGCAGATAGGCTAACACAAGCGCGATTAATAACGGCGTAATGACAAACTGGAATTTAACCAGCAATGCGCCGACGATCACGACAATGGTCAGCGCGATGACGAGTTTTGTGTTTGTGCCCCACGAAGGGGATATTTGGTTTTGCGATTGGGTCATTAAGATTGTTCCGTTTCAAGTATACACGTTCTGGTTGGGGGTGTCTGCTTGCTTGCTTTCATTCTATCAAAGATGGATGATTTTACAACATAAAATAAAACAACCCGCGAGTCAAACTCGCGGGTTGCAGGTGATGATTAATTAGCAGCCGGAAATGAAGGGGAAGAAAGTACACCAGCGATAGGTGGCGTCTATCCACCAGAAGAAGCTGACACAAAGGCACAGAAATACAAACACCCCTCCGCCGATGAAGATGGGTAATAAGTTTGTCTTTTTTGTGGGCGCACCTGAATAGACAGGAGCCGCTGTGTGGACAGGAGTGGAAATGGGCGTAACTGGCTGTACTGGCGGTGGAGTTGCCCGTACGGCATGACGCGGAGAAGCGATGGTCGCGCCGGGATCTTGAGTGATCGCATCGTACATCAATACGATCTGCTCGCCAAGTGAAACCACATCACCAGGTTTGAGTACAACCGGTCCTGCCAGACGTTGTCCATTGACAAAGGTGCCATTGGTGGAGCCAAGGTCTTCAAGCACATACTTGCCGCCCTGAAATGAAAGCCGGGAATGTTTACGAGAAATTTCGGCATCATTGATCGCAACATCATTGGATGCGTCGCGCCCAATGATCAGTTGATCTCCCTCAAGAGGGAAGGTTACGCCTGGCGTAGGTCCCGATCGCATAACAAATTGAAATTGAGTCATCTTCTTCCTCCGAGGATAAAAAATAATAAAAAAATATTTCGTCTGAGTGTACAATTTTCAGACAAAAAAGTCAAACCGTTATTTCCAGTTTATTTTTTAGATTCGACAATATCTTCCGGGCGGGATTGGGTTTTGCTTGAATAAGGCATAAATACCGTGAAGACTGTTCCCACACTGATCTTGCTCTTTACTTCAATCCGCCCGCCGTGTCCGTGAATAATTTGTTTGCAGATGGAAAGTCCCAGTCCGGTGCCAGCCACACGGGATTCGTGTTCGCGCACGCGGAAGAATTTTTCAAACAAATGCGGCAGAGATTCATCGGGAATGCCCAACCCGGTATCTTGAACGTATAAAGCCAGTTCTTTTTCAAGCACTTCTGCACGTAACATCACCGTTCCATTGGGACGATTGTATTTGATGGCGTTGCTCAGTAAATTCAACAGCACTTGCTTTATCTTGTCGCGGTCTGCGTCGAGCAGGGGCAGACCTTCGGGTGATTCCACGCGGATCTGAATGTCGTTCTCCATCGCCTTTGAAGACATGACATCTTTACATTCGTAGAATAAATCCGCGACGCTAAAGCGTGTTTTTCGGAATTGAACACGTCCCGACTCAAGTCTTGCGAGGTCGAGGAAGGAGGATGCCAGCGCGTTAAGACGCATGGTCTCGCTGTGGATATTATTAATGATCTGGTCGCGTTGATCGTGAGACATTTCGGGACGCAGAAGCAAATAGGTGGCTGTGCTAAGCGAGGATAGCGGCGTGCGTAATTCGTGGACAAATTCTGAGATCAGATCAGATTGCTGGAATAAGCGCGCGTTTTCAATGGCTACTGCGGCTTGTGCGCCCAGCACCAACAACATGGATTCATCTGTGTCGGTAAATTTGCCTTTGGGTTTGTTTAGTGCTTCCAGCACACCGACGATCTTATTTTTGGTGACCAGTGGAATGCCAAGGATCGACTCTGTGGAAAACCCCGTTGTTTCTTCCACGCTGGAGAAAAACCGCGGATCTTTGTGCGCGTTTGTGATGCGTACAGTCTGGCGATTGTTCACGATCCAGCCTGCGATGCTGCCTTCCAGGGGGACGACGATTCCCCGTCGTGTGGATTCGTCCATGTTGGTCGCCACCTGAAAATACAACTGACGTGAGGTGTCGTCATACAACAAAATGGATGCGGCTTCTGCGCCGCTGATCTCTGCTGCGGCATGTACAATGCGCGAGAGCAGAATATCCAGGTCCAGGGTGGATGCGAGATCGCGCGCAATGTCAATTAAACGGCGATACCCATCCAATCGTTCAGTTTTTACTTCAGCCATTTAGTACCTTCTCCACGATTGCTGGAATGATCACTGCCGCATCTTCCAGAATCGCCACATCTGCGCGGACATTTAAATAAGTTTGTGCGTTGTTGACAATAATTAAATGCGCGCCGCGATCCAATGCCTGCATGGGTAAACCCGCCACGGGTAAAACTTCCAGGGATGAGCCTATCACCAGCATCAGGTCACATTGGCGCGCTTCGCGTTGAGCCTTGAACCATGCTGCCTGCGGTAACTGTTCGCCAAACAGAATCACATCTGGCTTGAGAACATTTCCGCATTTTGGGCAGCGGGGAATCTCACCGGTTGCGACAAATAAATCAAGGTGCAGTGCGGCTTCCACTTTATGATAACACTGGGTACATGTTAAAGTTTGCATGGTTCCGTGCATTTCAATTACAGTTTGTGACCCCGCTTTTTGGTGAAGCATATCTATGTTTTGGGTAATGATGGAATGGACGCGCCCTGCGCCTTCGAGCTTTGCCAGCGAAAGGTGTGCCGGGTTGGGACTGGCATTGTATATCTGACTAGCCAATGGGCGGAACCATTTAAAGAATAGTTCTGGCGCAGTGCGAAAGGTGCTGAGCGAAG
Organism: Candidatus Brevifilum fermentans; assembly: GCA_945877125.1. Classification (GTDB taxonomy): domain Bacteria; phylum Chloroflexota; class Anaerolineae; order Anaerolineales; family Villigracilaceae; genus Villigracilis. The sequence continues at coordinate 2,879 of CAMCQT010000097.1, forward strand.
CCACCTCCATTGGTTCATCGCGTGACCATAAGCCTGTTCCCGTGGATCGGAAATCGGGTATCCCTGACGAAGTGGAAAGTCCTGCCCCCGTCAGCGCGACAGCGTGTTTCGATTGGCGGAATAAATCCGCAACAAAGTCAATGGCTGCCTGCGTCTGGGGGGAAAAGGAGGTCATCGTGCCTTTTCACGCTCAAGGACTGAATCTGCAAACTTAAGGAATTGCTGGGATGTCATGTTTGTCGGCTGAGAGATTACAGCCGGTGTTTGCATACGTGTTGCCTGTAAAAATGCCTCGGGGGCGGGGGTCAGTGTGGCGGCGATGGAATGTCCAAGTTTTTCCTGAACCTGCGTCAGCTGCATTTGCGCTTCGGTACGCATACGGTTATTCAATACCACGCTGATCTTTTTGCGGTCAATTTTTAGATCAGCCATTTCGTCGATCAACAGTTTGGTATGTTGAATTGTGCCGGGCACGCCTTCCACTACAATGATTTGCTCGCTGCACATCGGCAGGATCTTCTGCACAAAGGCTGGCAGACCATTTCCCATATCCAGGATAATGAAGCGGGCAAGTGTGGAAAGACGGGCAATGATCGCTTCGTAATTTTGTACTTGCGAGGTTAACGTCACATCACGCGGATTCTCAGAAGCCAGTAAAAGTTTTAACCCAGAGTTATGTGTGCTGAGGCAAGACTCAACTTTTTCGCGTGTTACTTCCGCCACGGTTCCCTGCAAAAGTTCTGTCAATCCTTTTTGGTGCGGACTGCCCAGATCCATGCCGAGAGTGCCTTGTCCGGGCGTAAGTTCGGCAAGGATCACATCGGCCTGCGTGCGAGTGTAAATACTGGCCGCCAAATTGGACGCCAGTGAAGAAACTCCCAATCCACCGCGCGCAGAAAGCACGCCGATCACATAGCCGTGCTGTTCATGCAGGGCTGTGACAATTTCATTGGGTTCTTTTTCTTTTTGGGCGGAACGCGCAAGTAATGCCTTGACGTGCGCTTGCAATTCAGTGGGGTGCGTGGGCTTGGTGAGGTAATCATCCGCTCCCACTTCAAAGCCAGTAACCTTGTCGTCCAACTGCGTTTTTGCAGTGAACATTAAAATCGGAACTGTTAGCGTGACAGGATTTTTTCGCAGGCGGCGCGCAACTTCATAACCATCCATGTCGGGCATCATCACATCCAAGAGGATCAGGTCGGGGCGTTCTTCCAAGGCCTTCGCCAATCCCTGTGAGCCGTTTGATGCGGCGCTGATCTCATAACCTTGTCTTTGCAGCATTAGCCCGACAAGTCTTAGGGTGTCTACATCGTCATCAATAATTAGGATTTTTTCTGTCATTTTTTTCCTCTGCTGACTACATACGGTCTTCATATCTAATTATAACGGACAAGTTCTCATATTTTCATTTAAATGACTCACCTTACGCAAATTCTTTCGAGAATCCAGTCTTTATAATTGGATTGCGGACTTTAGTCCGCAATTTCGGTAAGAAGCGGACTAAAGTCCGCAATCCAATTATTTTGTGTAAGGCGAGTAAGTGACTCTGTGATTCGCTGTGGCGCACCACGTTACTCCAACGAATCTTTTCTTTAACGTCCCATTAATAGATCCCCCTCCCTTTATGGTATATTCCCGTCAATGCCTGAAACAATTCTGATCGTTGAAGATGAACTCTCTTTGCAAGAGACACTTGCCTATAGCCTTAAAAAAGAAGGCTATACGGTGGAAGTTGTGGGGGATGGCCGGTCTGCGCTTGAATTTGCGCGACGGCTGAAGCCTGACTTGATCGTACTTGATATTATGCTGCCCGAAATGGACGGCTTTGAGGTGGCGCGCATTCTTCGCAAGGAAATGTCTGCCGCCATTTTGATGCTGACCGCGCGCGATGACGAAATTGACCGTGTGGTGGGACTCGAAGTTGGCGCGGATGATTACATGAGCAAGCCGTTTTCGATGCGCGAGTTGATGGCACGGGTCAAGTCACAGCTCAGGCGCGCGCGTTTATTACGCGAGGAAATGGGCAAAGCCAAAGACGCAGACTCGCCGCACGAAAAATTAACTTTTGATAACCTCATCATTAATCTCACCCGCCGCGAAGTGCTCCTTAATAATGAGCCTTTGCCGATCAAACCAAAAGAATATGAACTTCTGCTCTTTCTTGCCGAACACCGCCGCCAGATGCTTTCACGTGAATTTATCCTGGAGCGTGTTTGGGGCTGGGACTTCATCGGCGACAGCCGCACGGTGGATGTGCATGTCCGCTGGTTGAGACAGAAGATCGAAGCGGATTCCTCAAAGCCTACGCGTATTGTTACGGTGAGAGGCGGGGGGTATAGGTTTGAAGGATAGGGAGGGGGAAAGGATGAGGGATGAATGATGAAGGCTTGTGTTGAGCAAAGTCGAAACGATGAAAAAAGGTCAAAGGTCGAAGGTCAAAGGTTCGAATGAATTCATTTCTATTAGTATTTGTTGCTATTTTATTTATTATCGCTGCGTGGTTTGCGTGGCGATATTATGATTTAAAACGGCGTGTGGATGAATTCACACTGCTCATACGTGTTAAGCCTGAATCTCTTCCCACCGATGTAAAAGGGATCGAAAACCTGTCAAATGCAATTGCTTCACTCAAAGCGATTTTTGACCTTCGACTTTCGAACTTAGCCTCTGACAATGCCCGCCTTGCCACCGTGCTCGAACAGCTTATTGACGGCGTATTAATTGCAGACATGAACGGAATGATTCAGTTTGCCAACCCTGCGGCACAAAAACTTTTTGAAACTTCAGATGTGATCGGTTGCAGTGTTACCGAGGTTGTGCGCAACCATCAATTGGTGGTTGCCTGGCGGCGCTGTCAACAAACCCGCGATGTGCAAAGTGAGTCGGTTGAACTGCCTGCGCGCCGTCAATTTTTGCAGTTGATCGCCATCCCCGATACCCACGCGGGCGGAAGCCTTCTGCTTGTGCGGGACCTGACCCGTGTGCATCGACTCGAAACCGTGCGGCGCGATTTTATCTCGAACATTTCACACGAATTGCGGACTCCGCTCGCCTCGCTCAAGGCGCTGACTGAGACGTTGCAAGACGGCGCACTTGCCGACCCGGATGCTGGTCCGCGTTTCCTTGGCAGGATCAGCGCTGAAGTAGACGCGCTGACGCAGATGGCTCAGGAATTGCTCGATCTCTCGCGCATAGAATCGGGGCAAGTAGATTTGATCCTCGCGCCGCTTGCGCCGAAGAGTTTGCTCAACTCTGCCGCTGACCGCATGAGAATGCAAGCCGAACGCGCCGGACTGAAATTGTCAATCAAATATGAGAATAATCTGCCAAATATCAGCGCAGATAAATCGCGGTTGGAGCAGGTGCTTGTGAATCTGATACACAACGCGGTCAAGTTCACAAAGCCCGGGGGCGAAATTGCCCTCGAAGCAGAATCAGTTTTGGGCGGTGTGCGTTTCGCCGTGCGGGATTCCGGTGTGGGAATTCCGGAGGATAGTCTATCCCGCATCTTTGAAAGATTCTACAGAGTGGAAAAATCCCGCACAAGTTCCGGCACCGGACTTGGCTTGTCGATTTCAAAACACATCATCGAAGCACACGGCGGGAGAATTTGGGCGGAGAGCGATGAAAGGCGCGGGAGTATTTTTTATTTCATACTTCCTTTTGCAAAAAAATAAAAATATCCCGCAGGCGTTACTTCAAGCCTGCGGGATATTTTTATTTAACAAAACAATTCATCTCATAAATTTTTCCTGAACATCAACGGCATCTTTGCCGGTCTCAGGCACGAGGCGGATATATTTGCCATCGGCTTGAAGAATGCGGGCGCGCGCATTGTCTTTCAAATAGGTATCCAAAACCTGCTGGCGCAAGTAATGGATGTGATGTGTGCTTTCGACAGGGAAGACCACCTCAACCCGATGATTGAGATTGCGTGTCATGAGGTCTGCGCTGCCAAGATAAATATTTTCCTTGCCGTCGTTGTGGAAATAAAATAAACGGCTGTGTTCAAGATAACGCCCGACAATGCTGACAACATGAATATTTTCGCTCACGCCTTTTATGCCAGGACGCAAACAGCACATGCCGCGTATGAACAGATCCACCTGCACGCCCGCCTGCGATGCTTGATACAAAAGTTGGATCATTTGCAAGTCAACCAGCGAGTTGAGTTTGAAGATCAGGTGCGCTTTGCGTCCCTGCTGTGCGTGCTCGATCTCGCGCCGGATCATTTTTTCCAGTTTCTTGCGCAGGCTGACGGGGGCGACCAATAATTTGCGATATTCCTGTTTGGTGGAATAACCCGTTAAATAATTGAATAGATCGGTGGCATCTGCGCCCATGTCTTCATCACAGGTGAACATGCCGATGTCTTCATAAATGCGCGAGGTGAGCGCGTTGTAATTGCCGGTTGCAAGATGTAAATAGCGGCGGATGCCTTCGCCTTCTTTGCGAACCACCATGGTGACTTTGCAATGGGTCTTCAAGCCAACCAGTCCATAGACCACATGCACGCCCACTTCTTCCAGCGCACGCGCCCAGCCAATATTTGATTCTTCATCGAAGCGGGCCTTGAGCTCAACCAGCACAGCCACTTCTTTGCCGCGCTCGGCGGCTTCGAGCAGGGCTTCGACCACGGGCGCGTTTGACCCAACGCGATACAGAGTTTGTTTGATCGCCAGCACCTGCGGATCACGCGCGGCGGCGTTAATGAACTCAACCACAGGATTGAACGAATCGTATGGATGGTGTAAGAGGATATTTTCGTTTTTGATCGCATCGAAAATTTCGGCTGCTGATGAGGTCTTTCTAAATGCTTTGGGAACGCGCGGTTTGTAGGGAATGTCTTTTAGATCGTGCCGTTCCACGTTGTTGTAAAGCTGCCACAATCCGCTTAAGCCAAGCGGACTATCCAAAACGTACACGTCATTGCGGGATACTTCAAGATTGTCCACCAGCAACTCGCGGATATTCTCCGGCATGGATTCGTAGACTGCCACCTGCACCACCGAGCCGAACTTGCGCTTGCGGATATTCTGCTGCATGGTTTCAAGCAGGTCGTCTGCTTCGAGTTCCTGAATTTCGATGTCGGCATCGCGCACAATGCGGAAGGGATGCACAGAAGTTACTTCCATGCCGGGGAAAAGATCGTGGAGATTCGCGGCGATGACCTGCTCCAGCCAGACAAAATAATGCTGGTGGGGAATCGTCCCATCCTTGCGTACGCTGCCCGAAGAGCGTTTGATGGGCAAAAGACGCGGCAACGTATCCGGCACTTTAAGACGCGCAAATTTTTCATTTCCCTTTTTATCGCGGATCACGATGGCCAGGTTCAGGCTTAGGTTTGAAATATGCGGGAACGGATGCCCGGGGTCAAGCGCAAGCGGCGTGAGCACGGGATAGATCACTTCCTTGAAATAGGTGTCTGTCCGTTCTTTTTGTGACTTGCTTAGTTTTTGATAGTCAATCGGGTGAATGCCGGCTTTATCAAGCTGGGGCAAAAGTTTGCGTTGATAGCACTGCTGTGCCTCGATCATTAACTCCTGAGCCAATTTCCGAATTGCCGCAAGCTGATCTGGCGGAGTTGCACCGTCTGGCGAGACATCCATGATGCGCGCTTCCACCTGCTTGCGGATGCCAGAGACGCGCACCATAAAAAACTCGTCCATGTTCGAGCCGAAGATGGCAAGAAATTTTATGCGTTCGAGCAGAGGCTTGGATTCATCCCAGGCTTCTTCGAGCACACGGCGCTGAAATTCCAGCAGGCTCAACTCACGGTTGATATAAAGGGCAGGGGAGGCAAGATCGATGGCAACAGTTTCAGTCATATTTTATTTTTCACTCATCTCAACAAGGATACCGGGTGTAAGTAACCATTCTAACGTAGCTTTGTGAGTATGGTGAAGGTCATCAGCCGAAAGTCTGCACACGCCGCCTTTTTTGAGGGTCATATCCATGTTTGCATTTTCAGACACAAGTAGACCGATCAAGGCGCTTAGGAAGGGTTCGTGCCCAACCAGAGCCACGCTGTTCGCGTTATATTTTTCATTCATTTCAGCGATCAATAGATCAGGGTCGCCCATTGGGATGAGATTATCGCTGAAGGCGACATCTGCCTTTATCTTGAAAACATCCGCAAGAATTTCGGCAGTCTCTTGGGCGCGGATGTATGGGCTGGACAGGATCAAATCAAAATCTGCGCCGAGCGCGCGCAAACCTTTTGCGATCTGACGCATTTTCTTTTTGCCTTTTTCGGTCAGCGGGCGCTGGCTGTCTTCTTCATATTCGGGCGTGCCTTCATCTACAGCAATGGCGTGACGGATCATATACAAGTTCATGGTAATTTCTCCTGAGGAAAAGGTTGATCTGGCGCAGAACGCCAAAAATTAATCACCTCGCCTTTATCTTCGATATAACGTGATATGGCAAGGGTATGATTTTTTTTATAATAGGATCGGACTGGATCGGGGATATAGCCAGCCGGGGCATGTTTCTCAAAATCTGAGAGTTTTTGCAACGCCGCTTCCATGTCCTGAATATCGCCCATATCTGTTTGATAGTTGTGCATTCTTTTTAGATAATCTGCGGGGAAATTTTCAAGAATGGGGTAAATGACTTCAACCATGTAACGAAATTTCTTGAAGGATATTCTTACGCGATGGATCGTGGCGGGCTGATTGGGGTCGATCAGCGCGTAACGTTGATTAACAACCGCGAAGGCTTCATCCAAGGCTGAGAAAATGCTCACGTCCAGATCAGCCTGTTCGAGCGCTTCGACCGTTTGGTTTAACTTCCGAATGCGTTTGGAAAACTCTGCTGTTTTTAGTGACTTGATCTCTTTGTGCGCCGCGCGCATCAACTTTTTTTCTCTGCGCTGTAAATATTCCTGAAAAGGTTGAAGCGCAGGCGTTTCGTAAATCACCTCAGAAATGTCAGCGAGTAATACTTGCGTATCACGCAGATCATCAAGATCATCAAGCTGGTCTTTCAGGGCGCGCCGCGTTTTTTGAATTTCGGGGTCTTGCATCACCGTGCGCAAGAGACTGAGCAAAGACAATAGTCGGCGCGTCGCGACGCGGAAATCATGCACCGCTTCTTCAGAAAATTCTCGTCGGCAGTTTTTTAGCTCGGCTTTGTATTGATCCCAGCGCGTATTTAGTGAATCTAATAAAAGGGTTTGCGTGTTCATAGGTTACTCTGCAATTATAAACTTCACGCCAAACACATCTTGAAAAAGCCGCTGACGTTTTTCAAGCGCCCAGCGCTCCAGCATAAGGTCGCCGTTTCCCTGTAGCTTTAACTTCCAGGTATTTTTTTGTTGAACGAGTTGTACATTTCTCACGCGTCCCGTATGGCTTACATCCAAGCCGTCCGCAAGGCGCATCAATGCAGAAAGTTCCGTCACCACAATGCGATCTTTGGGCGGCAGGGTTCTAAAACCATCATCCTGAAATGAAGGCGTTGACTTGCTGTGATATTGAATGATATTGGCAACGATATTTTGCTGGGCTTCAGACAACCCAACCAGCGGGCTGGCTTTCAGAATGTAATATCCATGTTCGTTGTGGTCTACTGTGTTAATAAAATGGCCCACGTCATGCAGCAGCGCGGCAACTTCCAGCAGTAATTTACTTTCTTCATTCAGGTTATGTAAATCATGCGACTGGTCAAATAAACTTGCCGCATGTTGGGCAACAACCTTCGCATGTTCCGCATCAAAGTGATATTTTTCTCCGAGCCGCAGGGCAGAAGTCCACACTTGTTCGCGCGGCGAAACGCGCGTATTTTCCTGCAAGCTGTATGCCATATCCCACAGCACGCCGTCTTTCAAGCCAACGTTCGGGATGGTCACTTCCTTGATCTTTGCCTCGTGCGCGATCATTTGCAGGACGATGGATGCCGGCAGGATGACATCTGCGCGGTCAGGCTTCAACTTGAACTTGCGCATCCTTTCTTCCACCTTCATCCTGCTTAGTGTTTCAACGAGTTTATCCAACTCTTCGAGAGTGATGGCGCGGTCGCCGTCACGTTTGAAAAATTTCTGGCGTAAATTGCCCATCTCCTCGATGTTGCCCCCCGTCCCGACGCAAATGTCTATTTTTTGAGAACCAACCTCACGGTCAATGCGGTGGCGCGCCGCTTCGGCATATTCCCGCACCAGTTTGTGAAAAGGTAATGCGGCGTTCTTTTCGTCGCTTAATTTCTTAAGCAGGCGCACGGTTCCCATGTTGTAACTTTCAGTGGAAAGAATATTGCCGTTTTGTGAAAGAGTCACTTCCACACTGCCGCCCCCAATATCAATTAATAATGCGTGCTTGTCCTTGAGATTTATAACTTGAGCCACAGCCAAATGGATCAGCCGCGCCTCTTCCTCCCCGCTGATGATCTCGATCTCAATCCCTGTGGATCGTGTGATTCGGTCAATTAAAAGATTGCTATTGGTCATCTCGCGCATGGCGCTGGTGGCCACCGCGCGGATTTTCTCAACTTTGTGGTTATCTGCGATCATGCGAAAACGGGCGAACGCATCCACGGCTTGCTGTGCAGTTTCCTCGCTGACGATGCCCGTTGTAAAAGCATCCTGTCCCAGGCGCACAGGCAGGCGCAGGTTTTCAACCGTCTCAACCTTTCCGTCATAGACGATCCGTCCGACGACCATACGCATGGCGTTGGAGCCAACATCAATTGCCGCAATATTTTGCATAATTCTGTTCTTTATTTTCGCAGGGGTGAATTTAGTAGAGATTATTGTACGTTGTGTTAATCATATCATTATCACGGAAGATGCGGATGGTAGAAAATAATATGCCGGCATGTTGTTTCTCTTTTACTTAACTGAAGTTACGCAGCGTTCAATCCCGTAGGCGGAGTGTTGAGCCTGTCGAAACAGGTGTCAGGATTATAGAAGAAAGTTTTGCATGGCAGACCAAATCCCGAAGGGATGAGATAAGAACATGACACCCCTTCGGGGTTATTTTGATCGGTTTACATAAATCTATAATCATTCCACTCCTTCGGAGTTGTTTTCGAGCAACGGTAACATCAGTTATTTAAATAGCGTCCGTATAAGATAGTCCACTGAAGTTAACGAGCCTAAAAGATGTTGTTAACAACAAGTAAAGGAAAATAAGTATTGAAATTAAACAATTCATTAATTTCCTGTTGGTTACAGCTTAATATGCGCTGATTACACTTGCTCAAAAAACTAAATGGAGCAGCGCATGGGCAATATCCTTTTTATATGTGGTTCTCTTAACCAAACAACTCAAATGCACAAGATCGCCCTTCATTCCATGAAAGAGCATGATTGCTACTTCACCCCTTATTATGGAGACGGGATCGTGAATTTATTTGCCAAGCTTGGCTGGCTGAATTTCACAGTTTTAGGCGGACGCCACAAACGCGAAACTGAAGAATATTTTCTCCGTCACAACCTGCAAGTTGACTCGCGTGGAGAAGCCCGCTCGTATGATCTGGTGGTCACATGCAGCGACTTGTTGGTGCAGAAAAATATCCGCAACAACCGGGTGGTCTTGGTTCAGGAGGGGATCACAGAACCTGAGGGGATCATGTACCACCTGGTCAAATGGCTGAAACTTCCGCGCTATTTAGCCAACACCTCCACCAATGGATTGTCCAACGAGTACGATATTTTTTGTGTGGCATCCAAAGGCTACGCCGAGTTGTTCGTTCGCAAGGGAGTACTGGAGAAAAAAATAGTGGTGACAGGAATTCCGAATTTCGACAACGTAAAAATCGCGCATGATAATAAATTTCCGTTTCATGGGCATGTTCTGGTGGCAACATCACCCCTGCGTGAAACTTTCCGCTATGACGACCGGCGGGCTTTCGTTCGTAAATGCAATGCAATTGCAGGCGAGCGCACGCTGATCTTTAAGCTTCATCCTTTGGAAAATGCCCAAAGGGCTATCCGCGAGATATACCAAAATGTGCCGGGTGCAATCGTATTCGCCCACGGTGACATCAATCAAATGATCGCCAATGCAGATGTGGTCATCACCCAGCAATCCACCTGTACTTTTGTGGCGCTTGCGCTGGACAAGGAAGTCCACACCAATTTGAACATGGCAGAATTAAAACGGTTGATGCCCATTCAAAATGGAGGTTCTTCCGCAGAACACATTGCCCAGATCTGCGAACGCGCATTACACACCCCTCTCGCTGTATTACTCGAAAAACGCAAGCAGACCCAGCCCCGTCTCAAACGGGAACAAGCCGACGCCTTTTGATCTTGCAGTTTTGTTTACCAGTTGTTAACTGTTTCTTAGGTCGTTATTAAAGAAAGTGGTATATCATTTTCTTATAGAAATGGAGAGCGTATGGAAACTATTATTCCTTCAGTGATTTTTTTATCAATGGTTGTTGTCTTCGGTGTAGATGCGACGCGCAAACGCCGCGACTTCCTGAAGAAACATAAACGCGCTTAATTCATCTTCTTCTCCTTCTTCGCCTCTTTGAGGCAGCTACCCGCCCAGTCCGCGGGTAGTTTTTATTAACAGAACCCATACAATTTCTTAAAACAATCTTCACACATCCTTAATAGCCAGTGGGTAGACTTATGCTTGTAATAAGGAGAAAACTATGGGACTTGCAGACTTACACCTACACACAATTTACAGTTATGACGGCACAGCATCCCTTGCGGCCGTTTTGAATCGCGCAAAACAATTGGGACTGGATGTGATCGCCATTACCGACCACGATGAAATTAGGGGCGCGCTCAAGGCGATGGAAATCGCACCCAACTACGGTGTGGAAGTGATCCCCGGCATCGAGATCACCACCGCTGACGGAGACCTGCTGGCCTTCTTCATCACAGAAAAAGTGGACGCCGGACTTTCGTTGATCGAGACGGTTTTGCGAGTGCGCGAACTGGGCGGCGTTTGCGTAGCTCCGCACCCAATGGCGGGCGGCATGGGCATGAAAAGCCTGAGTGGACGAACGATCTTGAAGGCTTTGCGCAACCCGCTAGTGGCTGAAACCTTGATCGGCATTGAAACGTATAACGCCACCGCGCTGGACAGAATTAGTAATCATTATGCGAACATCCTTGCCAGCCGGTTGCATATTGCCAAAACAGGCAGCAGTGACGCGCACGTCATAGATACCATCGGCTTTGGCGTAACTGAATTTGAAGGCAGCACCGCCGCGGATTTGTTGACCGCCTTGAAAAATAAAACGACCAAAGCCCGCAGGCAGAACGAGTGGAGCGCGCTCAGAATCCTCGGCAGTTGGGGAATCCGTTATATGGAAAGCGCATTTGTCCGTGTGGCGGGACTGGCTCGCGCATAATAATTTACTTGATCCGTTTTGTCGGAGGCTTAGCCCCCGACAAAAAAAATACCACCAAAGGAAAAAATTTAGATAATGAAAAATATTTTAGTAACCAACGATGATGGCGTACTGGCTCCCGGGCTTTTAGCCCTGGCACAGGAAATGCGCCATTTAGGAAAAGTAACCATCCTCGCACCCGACCGCAACTGGTCTGGCAGTGGACATGTGAAAACATTGGACCGCGCCTTGCGTATGCGCGAATTCCATCTTGACGACGGCTCACAGGCATTTGCCAGCGACGGCGCGCCCTCTGATTGTGTTGCGCTCGCAATGCTTGGGTATTTCAAAGAGAAGTTTGATCTGGTGGTTTCCGGTATCAATGTCGGCGCAAACCTCGGGCATGATGTGACCTATTCAGGAACCGTCACCGCCGCAATGGAAGCTGTGATCGCGGGTGTGCCTGGTGTCGCTGTTTCGCTTGAAGTTCCAGAGGGACATGTTGGGGCAATTGATTTTCAACCTGCCGCAAATGCCGCCTGCATCGCCGTCCAAAATGTGATCGCCAATGGACTGCCTGCTGACACACTATTAAATGTCAATGTGCCTTTTCTGACAGAAGAGGAAATTCAAGGCTTTCGCATCACACGCCAGGGATTGCGCGTCTATCACAGCCGCCTCGATGAACGCACCGACCCGCGCGGACGACCCTATTATTGGATCGGCGGCGACGCACCCACGGGTGTCTCAGAATCAGGAACAGATGTCGGGGCGTTGGCTGCGGGCTTTGTTTCTGTCACACCGTTGCAACTAGACCTGACCGCTTATCGCGCCATTTCTGATCTCAATACCTGGAACTGGCATTCCCAACCTTTTGAATCATCGTTGTTTGCTTCTTCTGCTGTCGTAGTAGAGAAGTAAGCCACGTTCATTCTCTTCGCGAAGACACTGCCCGCCAGAAATGGCGGGCAGTTTTTATAAAAATAAATGTGACTTACACGCTTGCTTTTAGCAGGCGCGATTTTTTAATCGGGTGGATTTGATACTCTCCACAAATGGCAGGAATCAAAAGGGTTTCAAATTTGTTGAGGATGAACGTCTCGCCCCCCGCCCGAACCTGACTCTGCCCATCGAGCACGGTCAACGCGTGGAATGATTCTCCCAGCGTATCCAGTGTCGCGGCTTTCTTATCCACCAAAATTGTTTCCAGCTTGAAATATTGACACTGGGTCAATGTCTTCACTTCCCCGTCATTCACTTGTGCCGCAGGTAAAACAGACGCGGTTGCGTTTGGGTTTGATACTTCGAGCGCTTTATCAATGTGAAGTTTGCGTGTCTCGGTTTGCGGGCGATCCCAATCATAGACCCGATAGGTCAGATCAGATGTTTGCTGAATTTCATAGATCAACAAGCCAGGTCCCAGCGCATGGATCGTGCCCGGACTCATGAAAAATGTATCCCCGGCTTTTGCTTCCATGGATTGAACGGTATCCAGGATCATTCCGTTTCTGAGCGAATCCACCAGGGCTTCGGCCGTGATGTTGGGTTTCATACCCGCGATCAATTTTGCGGCGGGTTCATTTTCCAACACATGCCAAGCTTCGGTCTTGCCGAAGAATCCGTCCCCTTCCAACTTTTGCGCCTGCTCATCGTTCGGGTGGACTTGTAACGACAACCACTGCGCGCAATCGAGAATTTTCACCAGCACCGGGAATCGGTTACCCGTCTGTGCTACTGCCTTTGTGCCGAGCAGGTCTGTTCCGAAAGTTTCTGCCAATTCTGAAAGGGCACGCCCAGCATAGGGACCGGAAGAGACGCGGTTTCCCGCGAAGACGATCCATGCTTCGGCGGTGGGAACAACCTCAGGGCGGAGTCTTGATCCGCCCCACACATAACTGCGATATTCGGGGGCAAGAGAAAAAGGGTGGGTATCCATGAGCCTATTTTATCAGGGAGGCTTCCGAATTTTTTTAAAACTCGTTAACAGGATGTTAACTTGCTCTTCCATTGCCATTAAGAGCGGGTGGGTATCATCACGTCGTTGTATAAAACTAAAGGAGAATTGAAATGTCAAAAACTGTTCGTTCATTATTGTTTGTTGTAGTGGCTATGAGCCTCTTGCTCGCCGCTTGCGGAACTCCCGCCACCCAGACTCAGGTTGTGGAACCCACAGCCACTGAAGCCCCTGTCGTCGCTGAACCCACTGTCGCCGTTGTGGAAGACCCGATGGCAATGTACGCTCCTGACGCCGTGACAGGTGACATCATCACCGCTGGCTCCTCAACCGTGTTCCCTCTTTCCGAGCGCATGTCTGAACTCTTCCAACAGGAAGGCTACACTGGCAACATCACCGTTGACAGCATTGGCTCCGGCGCTGGTTTCGAACGCTTCTGCAAGACCGGTGAAACCGATGTTGCGAATGCCTCCCGTGG
>CAMCQT010000098.1 GCA_945877125.1 Candidatus Brevifilum fermentans
ATTTAGGTTGAAGTCAGCGCTCGCAAGTTGGTCAGCCGGAACTGACTCAAGCAGATGCTTGGGCAAAACGCCAAAGGTCGCGTAATCTAAAAACGGCGCGAACGGTTCGGGAAGTTTGAATTGAAGCGTTTTCTCATCCAGCCGTTTTACTTCGATCTGAGACCACAAATCTTTTATATCTTGAGGGAAGAGTGAACCAGCGCTTTTGATCAACTCGATGGTGAAGATAACATCATCAGTCGTAACTGGTTCACCATCGTGCCAGACCGCACTGGGCCGGATGGAAAAGTTGTACAGCGTGCCATCGGAGGAAGTCCCCCACGACTCAGCCAAATCAGGTTGAGGCAAGCCATGTGAATCAAAACGGATCAACCCGCTAAAGATCAAGCGGTTAATGTCTCGATCAGCAGGATTGTTCCAATCCAGCATGGGATTGAGCCGCCCCATGGAGCCGATCAGCGCTTCGGTATAAATACCGCCGGGCGCGGCTGCGGGTAGGAAGGGCGTACTTACTGGTTGTTGACTCAGCAACAGCAAAGCAACGATCACGACCGTGACCGCAACAACCAAAATCTGCCAGCGTAGTTTTTTCATAATTATTTATGGAAATAAAGAAAGGCCGCCGCCGCCCCACAGTGGGGCAAAGGGTCGGCGGCCTTTACAGGCTCGTGATTCTTTAGCGTCCGAGAATAATAATAGTGAAGACGAGAGCAAAAAAGATCACAGCAAGCACGATCGTCACCCAAAAGAGGATGCGTTCAATGCCACGACGGGCGGTGAAAACGCCGCCAGTATCCGCGCCAGTCAGCCCGCCTAACCCTGCGCCCTTGCTTTGCAGGATCACGCCAAGGATTAAACCTACTGAGGTTATAATCAGCGCAATATCTAAAAACTTATCCATAAAATGTGCCTCCTTGAAATTAGCGGACAGATTATACCTGTTTCGGAAGTGAATCGTCAAACTAAAATGATGAAGGATGAAAGATAAAGGATGAAAGATGAATTGGAAATCGTTGTCAATTTGCACATGCACACAAGATATTCTGATGGAAGCGGCACACACAAGGATATTGCCGCCGCCGCGCTAAAAACTGGCGTGGACGTTGTGATCGTGACCGATCACAACGTGCTGGTGCAAGGCTTTGAGGGATATTACAAAGAGAAGAATAAAAAGATATTAATGCTGATTGGAGAGGAAATTCACGATCAGGCGCGTGACCCGCAGAAGGATCATTTGCTGGCGTTTGGAGCGGGACGCGAACTTGCCACCTTCGCGGAGAATCGGCAAAGGCTGATAGATCAGGTGCGCGACGCGGGCGGGTTGTCCTTTCTGGCGCATCCTGATGACCCCGCTGCGCCCGCATTCAAAGAGACTGACATTTCGTGGGAGGATTGGTCGGTTCAAAATTACACGGGCATTGAGTTGTGGAATGCGTTGAGCGAGTTGAAGACGCTTGTACCGACAAAATTACACGGTGCATTTTACGCATTATTTCCCGCATTTGTGGCGCATCAGCCAATTCCGTCCACGGTTGTGAAATGGGATGAGTTGCTGGCGCAAGGTGGACGTGTGGTGGCTATCGGCGGCTCGGACGCGCATGCGTTGCACATGAGTCTGGGACCCATCAGCCGCGTGATTTTCCCGTACGAGTTTCACTTCCGCACAGTGAACACGCACGTTATTACGCCAGAGCCTTTAAGCGGCGAGGTGAACACAGACAAAAAGTTGATTTATGAGGCGATGAGTCAGGGTCACTGTTTTATTGGATATGACCTGCCTGCCCCCACGCGCGGATTCCGCTTTACGGCGCAAGGGATGGATAAAACTGCGATCATGGGCGATGAAATTCCTGCAAAGAACGGAGTTACTTTACAGGCAAAATTGCCTTCGCAAGCGGAGATTCGTTTGCTGAAAGATGGGGTTGTTATCAAAACCTGGAAGAATCAATTATCCTGTACACATATCACCACGGAACCTGGGGTGTATCGCATTGAGGCGTATCGCAGGTATCTTGGGAAGTTACGCGGCTGGATTTTTAGTAATCCGATCTATGTGAGATAGGAAGTAAAAAGTGAGAACGGAGAAAATGCCGTTCGGACAGAATCAGCTAACAGTTAAGCGCGAGGCGGGTTCTTCATCCACATGAGAAGGTTTTATGGTAAACTTCGCCCCGCTAAATTAGGTACGTTTTCAACGTGCCTTTCCGTTCCCGGCAAGCCTACGGCTTGAATAGGAACAAACCCATGGAAAGGAGGTTTTCCCTATGCGTAAGTATGAATTAATTTGTGTGATCCAGCCCGATCTGGATGAAACTGCTTTTAACGTTGTTGTTGAAAAAGTTAAAGGCTGGATCAGTGATTCGGGTGGCAGTATTGACAAGGTTGATGTTTGGGGCCGTCGCAAGTTGGCTTACATCATCAAGAAGCACCGCGAAGGTCAGTATGTTTTGTTCAACGTGACCATGAGCCCAACTGCGACTTCTGATCTTGAGCGCAATCTGCGTTACCAAGAGCCGATCATTCGCCACATGCTTTCTGTTGCTATTTAGTTTATTGTTGCATTGCCCGGTATTTACCAAGGAGACCTATTATGAGCCGAGGCCTTAATAAAGTTCAGATCATTGGGCATCTTGGAAAAGATCCTGAGATGCGTTACACCCCTTCAGGAAAACCTGTGACCACTTTTTCTGTGGCAGTCAGCCGTACGTGGAATAGCGCGGACGGGGAACGCCATAACGAGACAGAGTGGTTCAATATTGTGGTTTGGGGTAACCTTGCGGAGATATGCAAGCAGTATCTCGTGAAGGGACAACAGGTCTACATTGAAGGACGTTTGCAAACCCGCCGCTGGGATGGTAAAGAAGGACAGAAACATACCAGTGTGGAAGTGGTGGCAAATGAGATGATGATGCTGGGCGACCGACGCGATGCGAACGATAATAACCATCAGGAAGTTGAGTCTACCTCCGCCGATAATGGGTCTGCCATGGCGGAAGATGAATTTCCGTTCTAGTTTTTTTGGAGTAAATCATGAGTGAAGAACGTAGTTATTCGGGCGGCGGTGAAGGCGGCGGTGACCGCAGATTTTTTGCCAAGCCCAAGTTTTGTCAATTTTGCGCGGATAAGCTGTTGGTCATTGATTACAAAAAGACCGACTTGCTTCGCAAATATATAACCGAAGAAGGAAAAATCCGTCCACGCCGCCAGACTGGCGCATGCGCCAAACATCAGCGTGTGGTGGCGGCGGCTGTCAAACAGTCTCGCCATGTAGCTTTTCTGCCTTTCAGCGGCAGATCGCTGGATGACGGTCGTTCCTAATTGCCGAAAGAATTTCGGGGCATGGGAAGGTTTCCATGCCCCGAAATTATGTTAATGCAAAATCTTTTTATCCACTAATCTATGCCAATCTCCGCGACTTTTGAAAAGATGAGTGTAGATTAGCGGAGGTTAGTGGATTATTTTTTTATAAGCGAAAGCCCCGAATTACTTTCGTGAAGGGAGTACAAAAATGACAAACGAATCGGGTCATAAGCCCGTTTTACACAAGAAGCACATTGCGCGTCTTCAACGCGAAAACCAGCAGAGCCGCATAATTTTATATGCTTTCATTGGCATTGTGACGGCGGTTATTCTTTTGCTTGGCTATGGCTTTTTAGATATTAATTATCTCCAACTTCAAAAGCCGGTTGCCAAGGTTGGAAATGTCGAAATCCTTGTAAATCAGTTCGAGCCGCGTGTGCGTATGCAGCGCCAGCAATTGTTGGCGCAATTCAATCAATACTCGCAATACGGTCAACTCTTCGGCATGGATGTGCAGACGCAGCTGGCACAGATACAAGCTCAATTGGATTCACCGACGACCATTGGTCAATCTGTATTGGACCAAATGATCAATGAACAGTTGATCCGTCTTGAAGCGCAAAAGCGCGGAATCACGGTCAGCGATGCTGAATTGGTTGAATCGAAGCAAAGCTCGTTCGCGTATTACCCGAACGGCACCCCCACCTCTGCGCCCACGGCGACAGAAGTTGTGCTTCCTGAAGTTCCCGCCGCGGCGCTTGAAGTAGTGACGATCACTCCAGTCCCATCTGCTACGGCTACACCCGAAGTTACGGCTACATCTGCGGCCACACTTGCACCGGAAGCGACTGCAACCGCAGGTCCTACATCTACAGCAGAGCCAACCGCCACCCCTTACACGCAGACAGGATTCGAGAGCAAGTTCAACGAATCCAAAGATTCGTTTGCAAAACTGGGACTGAAGGAAAAAGACTATCTTTCATTCTTTGATATTCAAATACTGCAAACAAAATTGCAGGATGCGATCACAGCTGATGTGCCTCACACAGAGACACAGGTCTGGGCGCGCCACATCCTTGTATCTGATGAAGCAACTGCTCTCAACATCATCGAAAAATTAAAGAGCGGAGAAGACTTTGCTGCGCTTGCCCAGGAATTTTCCACAGATGGTTCCGCCTCAACCGGCGGCGACCTCGGTTGGTTCGGACTTGGAGCCATGGTTCCAGAGTTTGAAACTGCCGCTTTTGCTTTGGAAAAACCGGGTGACTACACGCTCACGCCTGTTAAGAGCGAATTTGGATTTCACATCATCCAATTGATCGCCAAGCAAGATCGCCCGTTGACTGCGGATCAATATGACGCAGCAAAAAGCAAAGCCTTCACAGATTGGCTAACCGCCGCCCGTGAAGAATACGGCGTGGAAACCTTTGATATCTGGATGGAGCACATTCCCACCGATCCCAACTTTGTCACCATGGCAACCGACGCTATGAACGCGCAAAATACTGCGCTGGCAGAAGAAGCGGCAGCAACAACAGCGCCGTAAGTGCTAAGGATGAGGGATGAATGATGAAGGATGAATAAAAAAGATAAAAATCCTGACATCATTTTCAAACATCTATCTAAAAAAACTCCCGACTCAAATTGAGTCGGGAGTTTTACTTCTCACGTATTTCACGCTCTTCTTCATCCCTCATCCTTCATCTTTCATCCTTTGATTTTCATCCCCTCTTCAACATATCATCCGTGACTTGATCGAGGCGCAGGCTGATGATCTGGCTGGCTGAGTCGCGCCCCATCGTGATGCCGTAGATCACATCCGCGGCTTGCACGGTGTTGCGGTTGTGGGTGATGATGATGAACTGCGTCTGCTTACTCAAATCCACGAGCAGGTCGCGGAAGCGCCCCACGTTGGCTTCGTCGAGCATCGCGTCCACTTCATCCATCACGCAGACGGGGGTGGGCGAAACCTTGAGCAAGGCAAAGACCAGCGCAATCGCCGTCAGACTTCTTTCACCGCCAGAGAGCATCGCCAAGCCCTGCTCACGGCGACCAGGCAGACGCGCTTCGATTTCGATCCCCGTGTCCACCAGATTTTCGGGGTCAGTCAATGCCAGCCGCGCCGAGCCGCCACCGAACAAGCGCACGAAGGTTTCGCGGAATTCCTTATCCACCGCGTCAAAGGTGCGGACAAATTCCCGTTTTGTAATTTCATCCAACTCAGCGACGACCTGCTTCAAGTCCACTTCGGCTTTTCGCAAATCTTCGACCTGAGTCTTCATGAAGGTAAAGCGTTCGCTTTCCTGATCGTATTCCGTCTTTGCATCTGGGTTGATCGGACCCATGCGGCGAATTTGCGCGCGATGATGATTCAACTGTTCTTCAATTTCAGGCGCGAGTTCGGTCACGATTGGCAACTGCTCGACCATGCCATCCAAAGGCAGCGGCACGGGACCCGAAACATCTGCCGCGTAATCAAACATCACCAGACCAAAATCATCGGTGATTTTTTGATGCAGGTTATCCAGCGCTTCCTGCTTGCGTGTTTGCTCCAGTTGCACCTGCCCCAACGAGCGCTCTGAATTTGCGAAGATGCGTTGGGCGTTGGCTTCTGCTTCCTGCAAACGTTTTTCTTCCTGCTCGGCGGTTTCCAGATCTTTTTCAGCGGGGTCGATCAGCACACGCATTTCTTCGATCTGACCGTGCAAGCCGCTTTCATTTTCATGCAGTCTGGCTTTTTCATTGTCCAGTCCGTTCAATGAATTTTGCGCTTCCTGCAAACGCGCGCTCAACTCAACACGGCGCGAATCAAGCCGCGTAATTTCCTTCACACGTTCATCTCGCTTCGCGTTCGCGCCTGCCAAACTCTGTTCTGCCACCGCCACGCGCGTGCTCCAATATGAAGCCTGCGCCTGCAACTCATCGGCGGCGATCTCGGTTAGTTTGGCGGTAATCTCTTTCGATTGCGCCTGTGCTTCGAGAGAACGATTCTCCACTTCGGCTTGAGACTCAATTATTTTTTGTTGGATCGAAGCAGAATCCTGCGCCTCAGCCTCCAACTGTTTCAACTGGTTTTTCTGCCACTCAAGCTGACGCTGTGTCGACTCTGACTCCAGCCCAGCCTGTTGCTCAGACTCCTGGCATTCGCCTAGTCTGACGCGAGCCTCGCGCGCGTCGGTGTCAGCTTGTGACAGTTCGCGTTGTGCGTCCGCGAGTTCATTCGACAAACGGTCAACCAGATTATTTGATTCAGCAAGGCGGGTCATGAGTCCGCTCAAGGCGGAGGCAAATTCTCGTTTTTGGCGTGTCCTGCCCAAGGCGGAGGAGGAAGCGGTTTTCCCAGCGATGACCAATCCGTCGCCGCGGAACACTTCCCCACGCAGAGTCACCACCCGCGCGTGAATCGGCAAATCCTGCACCAGCCTGCGTGCTGAGTTTCGGTCACGCGCGATCAAGGTTTGCCCCAGCATCAGCCGCACCGCACCGCGCAACTCTTCGGGCGAATTGACCAGTTCGGAGGCGACGCCAATGTAGCCGTCGGAGACTTCCGAAGTCTTTAAGACTTCGGAAGTCTGAGTGATCGGCAACAAAACCGCGCGCCCCGAGTCGGTTGATTCGAGTAAATTCAACGCATCTTCAAACTGATTGCCGTCGAGCAGAACCGCGTCGAGCGTGTCACCCAGCGCGGCAGCGATGGCGGTTTCGAGTTCAGCGGGTACATCGAGCGCGGCGCTGAGCGCACCCCGCGCGCCCGTCAGCTTGGACTGCCGCGCGGCATCGAGCAAATAGCGCGCGCCTTCGGCATAGCCCGCCAGCGATTGCTCAGATTGCTCAAGCACTTCAAGCTTAGCCCGCAAGCGCGAATGATCTGATTCTTCCTTGGTGCGTTGTTCAAGAGCCGCGCGCCGCTCACGTTCGAGGCGGTCGGCTTCGCTCTTTTTGTTGATAACTTTTTCTTCGGCTTCCTGCAAAACAAGGTTGGCTTGCTCGCGCGCTGCGTGGGCAGTTTCGTACTGAGCTTTCGCCTGCGCCAAAAGAGACTCGCCGTTTGCAATGGCAATTTTGGTTTGCTCGATCTTTTGCGCCTGTGATTCAGCGCGTGATTTCAATTCTTCGAGACGCGCGTTATTCTCGGCTCTCTGCTGGCTAAAGTTTTCGATTTGATTGCGAATGAGCGCAAGTTGTTCTTCCAACGCGGCACGTTCAGACTGACGGGTTTGCAGGGAATTTTGCGCGTTCGCAAGCTGAGACTTCGCTTCTTCGTATTCGCGTTGAATGCGTGTCACATCTTGCGAGGCTTCGCCATAGCGGTCATTGGCGAGGTGCAATTCATCCTGCGCATTTTCCTGGTCAGTGAGAACAGCAGCCTGGGTGTTGGTCAACGCGCGGCGACGTTCTTCGAGCACAGCCAGTTCACGGCTGATGGCTTCGCGCTGATTGTGCAACTCCGACGATTGACGATGCCACCCGCTCAACTGGGCGCGCAGCCCTGAAAGCCGCTCGCGGAAAGTTGCATATTCTTCCTGTGTTTTTTCGTGAACCACACGCGACTCACGCACGCGCAATTCCTGCCCGCGCACCGTCTCGCGGATGTCGGTTAGGTCGCGCTGGGAGCGGTGCCAGTGAAAGCCATACCACTCGCGCAGGATCATCTTCATGTCGGCTTGGGCACGGGCAAAATCGATTGCGCGTTTTGCCTGCCGCTCCAAACTTTTGATGCGCGGTTCAAGTTCCGCCATAATATCAAGCACGCGTTCCAGATTACGCTTGGTGTTATCGAGTCGTTTCAACGCATCGTCACGGCGGGAGCGGTACAAGCCGACGCCCGCAGCTTCTTCAAAGAGACGGCGACGGTCATCAGCTTTCAGCGCAAGGGAAGCATCCACCAGACCTTGACCGAGGATGGTATAAGTCCGCTCGCTCAAGCCAGCCTGGGCGAGTAATTCGTTCATCTCGCGCAAACGCACCTGCTGACCGTTGATCAAATAGTCGTTGTGACCGTCGCGATGCGCGGTGCGCGCGAGCGCCACTTCAGAGAAGTCTACGGGCAGCCATTGATCTGTGTTGTCAAAGGTGATGGTGGCTTGCGCCATGCCCGCGCGCGCGCGATGCTCGGAGCCAGAGAAGATCATATCTTCGGTCTTCTTGCCGCGCAAAAGTGTGTACGATTGCTCGCCCAGCACCCAGCGCAGAGAATCGGCAATATTCGACTTGCCAGAGCCGTTGGGTCCGACAATCGCGGTAATTCCGCTCGCGAATTCAAAGACGGTTCGCGAAGCAAAAGTTTTATATCCTTGCAGTTCGAGTGATTTTAGGCGAAGAGGCATGTTTTATTTTTGATTTCCGATTTTGGATTTACGATTTATGTCACACCTGCACTTGCGTGCTGGTGCAAGTGTTGCGAGGGCGCTCTTGTTTTTCGCCCGAAGCAATCTCCTCGTGACATGAGATTGCTTCGTCGGGAAGAACGCCCTCCTCGCAATGACGAATTATAAAACTCCCAAATTTTTCAGCGCGTCCTGGGCGGCGGCGTGTTCGGCGTAACTTTTGCTTGTGCCTGAGCCGCGTCCTTTTAATACGCCAGCGATTTCTACAACCATTTCAAAAACAACCGCGTGGTCAGGTCCGCTGGTGCCAACTACACGATAATGCGGCGAGCCAAGTTTTTGGGATTGCGTCCACTCTTGCAGTTGACTCTTGGGGTCGTGAATTTGGCTGAGGATGAGTTCGCGGGCTTCTTCCAAAATGGGATTAACAAACTTATCCACTGCGCTGAGTCCTGCATCCAAATACAAGGCGCCGATCAATGCCTCGAAGGCAGAACCAAGCAAGTTGTCGCGGTCATGACCGCCGGAGGATGCTTCTCCCCTGCCGAGCCGAAGCGCGTGTCCTAAATCCAATTTGCGGGCGAACTTCGCAAGCTGTTCATTGCGGACAAGCGCCGAGCGCATTTTGGTCAAGTCACCTTCGGGCATTTCGGGGAAACGGTTATAGACCCACGCGCCGACAATAAAATCCAACACGGCGTCACCGAGGAACTCAAGGCGTTCGTTATCCTCCACCGCTGGATACTCATTGACATAGGAGCGATGGGTTAAAGCACGCATCAGCAAAGCTAAATTAGAAAAGGACAGACCCAGCCGTCGGCTTAGGTCAGAGGCGGGTTCAACATCCCGCGCATTTAAATTGAACATATCAGGGAACCTCCCGGAACTCAGGGAGCGCCAAACCCCACCCCCCTCACTGCCTCCCCCCATTTTCTACGAAAATGGGGGGAGGTGAAAGAGTAGAGTCTCGCGGTCCATCAGTTCCAATTTTTGAACGGGCTGAATTGTAACCCGAATTTTTAGGGAAATCCGTTTTTTAAGATAAAATCGGGAAGTTCCTTTAGGAGGCACCGTGACCGAAGTCAGCAACGAAACAAGATTTTTACACGCCATCGAAATTGGGTTGGGCGCATGGCAATGGGGTGACCGGGTTATTTGGGGGTATGGTCAAACACACACAGACAAGGAAATTCGTGAATCATTTGATGCTTCTCTGGCTCTCGGCGTTCGATTTGTAGACACCGCTGAAATTTACGGCTCGGGGTACTCGGAACGGTTGCTGGGTCAATTTTTGAAGGAGATTGACCAACCCGTGCTAGTGGCGACCAAGTTTTTTCCGTGGCCGTGGCGGCTGACAAAGGGATTTGTTCCGCGCGCATTGAAGGGGAGTTTGGAACGCATCGGGGTGGAAGCCGTGGACTTGTATCAAATCCACTGGGCATCTCCACTCATGAGTCCTGAGACGATGATGGAAGGCATGGTGGAATGTGTGAAGCGCGGCTGGACGCGGACGGTGGGTGTTTCCAACTTTGGGCAGAAGCACATGCTGAGGGCTTATTCAACCCTCGCACAGCATGGAATTCCGCTGGCTTCCAATCAGGTGCATTACAGCCTGCTCAACCGTGAAGTGGAAAAGAATGGAACGCTTGCACGCGCCAAAGAACTAGGCATTCGCATCATTGCCTATTCTCCGCTAGAAATGGGTTTGCTGACCGGAAAATATACAACGGAGAATCCGCCTTCGGGGATGCGCGGCTCGCAATATGCAGACCTGCTTAAGAAACTTCCGCCTGTCACCAAACTTTTGCAGGAGATCGGATTAAACCACGGCGATAAAACCGTCTCACAGGTTGCACTCAACTGGCTGATCTGTAAAGGCACATTGCCCATCCCAGGCGCAAAGAATGTGAGACAAGCAGAACTCAACGCGGGCGGCGCAGGCTGGCGATTGACAGAAGAAGAAGTAGCGAAGTTGGATGAGGAATCGGAGAAGATAAGAAAATATTAAAAATCTGTCAATCTTCGCAAATTTACTCTAATTTTTTGGGCTCTCGCGAACTTACCGCGGTGTGTCGCCACATTTAGTCCAAATCTGCAATCCGACCATATTACTCTCTAGGCATGTTGATCTAAACGGGAAATTTCCGTTGAACCATTTTTCTATTCGTGAAGATTGGTCCGGATTAGTGGATTCTTTTTGCCCCCGGTTTAATCTAGCTCGCGCAATTGAACTCTTTGAGAAATTATATTGGCTACACCCGCCACAACGCCTAGTATTACAAGTGGAAGCATTTCTCCGTATATTCTTAATTCATTAATTCCCCCCGGGATGAGCATTGCCACGTGAAAAAGCGGAACAGTCAATATTGCAGATTTTAACCAACGGTCAGGTATAGATTTCCATAGTGCGATCAATGGAAACCAAAGATACCCGTAAACAGACAGCATATCGGGATAAGACAGCAGGTTACTTAAAGTGATGCGATTGTATTCCCATGAATTCCTGAACAATCCAAAAGCATCTGCATATCCAGCAGATGCGCCGCCATTTGCATGAAACAAATACCACAGAAGAATCTTAACTCCAATCCACAGGAACACCTGTGTAAAAAAATGCGCCAACAATTTGGTTCGCGGGGTGATATTCCAATTGGTAATCAGATATGTTAAGGTGAGAAAACAAATGGTTTCGCGGTTCAAGATGCCAAGAATGAAAACAGAATAATATAGCAGCCACTTCTGACGGCGCATACATATTAATCCCAGTATCATGAAGAGAATTCCCGGAATATCCGATGGAAAGTAAAAGATTCGATCAGGGATGAGATACAGAAACGGCAAGGCAAAAATAAGAAGCCAAATGGAAAGCCAGCCAATTATTTCTTTTTTAGCAGGCAGCAAAGCCTTTTCTGTTATAAGAAGTGGGGAGATTAAAAAGAAAGCTAGCAATAATACAAAAACAGCCACGAATTCAAAAAGAGTCTTGACCCCATTCATGTGGTCGATGAAAGGGATGTACTTTATGATATAAGGGCCAAATACTCTAGCGAGCCAAGGAATAAGAATTCGATATTGAAAAGGCGCTTGAGCCCGACCAGATACAAGTGCTACAAACGAAGGATAATAACTGCTTTTCATAATATGCAGTAGCGAAAAGCTATAGGTATAAATAGCAGCCACCAGCAGGAAGTTGATTGGTATGCGATTTTTTTTAATCACTTCATTAATATATGAGAGTCGTTGCATAAACATAAAATCTCCTTAACTAAAAAGCCATAATCCGACTTCAGTAACTACGCAGCGGAATTTAAGATTGAACCGTATTATGCTCCGCATCAAAGACATGCGAGTGCATGTTGGCTACCCATTGCTTGCCGTCTTCGCTCAGGCGTAAATAGATGAGTGCATCTTGAATATATGGGCTGACGCTGTTCCAATAAAATGAAGCATAATTCTTACGCAGATCATTTGGGGCTTTGTATCCAAACTTTTCATTCAGACCTAATTCTTGAAATTCATAGAAGAGGGCTGGGGTTTTTCGCAAATAATCAGGGTCGCCCAGTTGACCGATAAAGTCTGCGGCGCGCACCAAGCCGCCGAGTCCTTTTGTATCTTTGTGCATCTCATCTGGCGGGGATGGGAAGCGGGTCATTTCGATGTATGAAGCGATCAATTCTGCATCCAGCAATTTTGTCATATCGTGAAGCAGTCCACCTCCAAAGCGCTCGCGTACAAATAACTTACTGCGGTCTACATGATAAGGCGTCAGCGCAACATCGGTGCCTTCAGGGGAAACGAAAATCATCTCATCGCCTACACCTGTGGCAAACATATCATTCGTGTCATTCTTGCAGACCCCTTTGACATATCCAATGTCATGGCACATGACCGCGATCATGTAATGCATCCAGTCGCGCGGCATGACGCCACCCTCACGCAAATGCTTGCCTTCGATGATTGCCTGCCCCGCAAGTGAGACCATGATCGTATGGTCAACATCGTGGTAGAGGGCGTCTGAGTTGGCAATGTTTTCCAGAGCCAACCGTCCACACCAGACAACGATGCGCCCAAAATCGCTGTTGATATCGCCATACGTCCGCTGATAGACCGTCCGCAACTGCTCAACGAACATGTCAATGGTTAATTCCTGCCAGTTGATCATAATTGCTCACCTCAGAGTAAAATGGATGAATATTTAAAAGTTTATCAGAAAGTTGAATAATTCAGACATGAAATTACCGCGTAGATTTATCAACGGATTTTTGATCGGACTCTTAATCTTTATCCTCGCCAACCTCCTTGCCGCGCATCTGCTCTCTGACTGCGGCCTGCCAGCCGTGCTAGGAGCAGATTTCTGCGCTGATGATATTGCGCGCGCCGGTTTCCCGCTTGTTTTCTTTGAGCAAGGCGGATTTTCCTACCGAAGTATTTTCAACCTACCCTACCTGCTGCTCGACCTCTTTATCGGACTCGGCTTTGCGGTGATATTTGGATTTATCGCACGCTGGCTAAAAACACAAAACCAAAAGTAAAAAATACCCCTTTTCAGATAAATTTTATTTTAGTATAAGGAGAAAACTTATGGGTACTTTTGAATGGATCATCACAAGTTTTGGGTTATTCACAGGAATCGCAGGCGCACTCTGCACGGTTACCATTTCTATTTTGGTTATCGGCGGCATTGGCTACTTCCTGCACAGACGCAACCAGAAAAGCATGGCATACCGCCAGTCTACGCAGACGTGGCTGAACACGACAGGCACAATTCTCATGTCATCTGTGCAATCAAGTCACTCAGGTAACAGTTACTCTATCTATCCGGTCGTGGTCTATTCTTATGTCGTAAACGGACAACCTTATCAAAGCCAGAGGATCAGGGCAGGAGATCAGTTCCTCACTGTCCGAGTGGCGGGACAGGCACAGGCAACTGTGGCGCGTTACCCAATTGGCAAAAGCGTAACTGTTTACTACGACCCGGCAAACCCTGCTGAATCTGCACTGGAGAGATAAGGGCTTTCAGCCCAAATCATGCAAACAAAACTTCCCCTCATCCTGATCGTCGGGCCGACTGCTGTCGGTAAAACAGAACTCGCCATTCAACTTGCCGAAAGATTGAACGGCGAAATCATCTCTGCGGATTCGCGTCTTTTTTATCGCGGCATGGATATTGGCACAGCCAAGCCCTCGCGTGAAGAGTTGGAACGCGTGCCGCATTATTTAATTGATATCGTGAATCCTGACGAAACCTTGAGCCTGGCGGTCTTTCAGGAAAAAGCAAAAAATATCATTGCAGATATTCACGCGCGCGGCAAACTCCCCTTTTTGGTCGGCGGCACCGGACAATATATCCGCGCTGTGACGCAGGGTTGGACTCCGCCGGAGGTGGTTCAAAATGCAAGGATGAGGGATGAATTAGAAAGGATGAAGAATGAAAATAGCGCAGAGTGGCTACACGCTAAACTAAATATCCTTGATTCAGAGGCGGCGGCAAAAATTGATGCGCGTAATGTGAGGCGGACGATCCGCGCGCTGGAGGTCATTTTAACAACGGGCAAAAAGTTTTCGGAGCAACGCGGGCAAAGCGAATCGCCGTATCAGTTAATTACCATCGGCTTGAACCGTCCGCGCGAGGAGTTGTATCGGCGGGTGGATGAACGCATTGACCTGATGTTTGCAAATGGGCTGGTGGATGAGGTGAAAGGTCTGCTGGCGCGGGGATACCCAGCCACTCTGCCAAGCATGTCGGCCATCGGGTACCGCGAATGTGTCAGCGTGGCAAAAGGCTTATTGACGGTGGAGCAGGCTAAAGTTGAGATGCGGCGCGTGACTCGGATCTTTGTCCGCAGGCAGGCGAACTGGTTCAAAGAGTCTGATCCAAATATCATGTGGTTCAAAGTCGAAAATGGAGTTGGACAGGAGATCGAAAGTCTAATTAGACAATTGATTGACTTTTGATTCTTGATTGTATATACTTACTTATCTCTGTAGGAGGAGCAACCATGAACAACAGCCCGTGGCTAGCGCACTATGACAAAGGTGTACCGCAAACAATTGATTACCCGAAAGCGCCGCTGTTTTATTTTTTAGAGGAAGCTGCGCGCAAATATCCTGACCGTGCCTGTACGATTTTCAAGGGCGCGGTCATTTCATACAAGGAGATGAACGCGCAGACCGACGCGATGGCTGCTGCGCTGGTCAAGATGGGTGTGAAAAAAGGAGAGCGGGTTGGAATCTTCATGCCGAATTTGCCGCAATTTGTGGTTGCCTTTTATGGCATTCTCAAGGCAGGTGCGGCGGTGGTTGCGATCAACCCCACCTACCCGGTGGATGAGATCATCATGCCGGTGGATGACGCGAACATTGATGTGATGTTTACACTCACCCGCTATTACGATAAGTTGGTGGCGACAAGGAAAAGGTCGAAGCTCAAGAAGATCATCGTCTCGAATCTCAAAGAGGCGCTGCCGCCGTTCACCCGTTTGTTGTTTACGCTGGTAAAGGAAAAGAAAGACGGTGATCGGCTCGGCACGCTGGCAAGCGGCGATGTGTGGATGCAAGACCTGCTCGCAAAACATGCGAACTCTGCAAAGCCAAATGTGGAAGTCACACCTGATGACACTGCGGTCTTCCAATATTCCGGCGGGACGACAGGCGTGCCCAAAGGCGCAGTTGCCATGCACCGCAATGTGGTTGCCAACACGCTTCAAATCAAAAGCTGGATGCCTTCACTTGAACCCGGCAAAGAGGTGGTGCTGATGGGGATTCCGCTGTTCCATGTCTATGGCATGGTGGCGGGAATGAATTTTGCGATGGCAAACGGCGCAAGCATGGTGATGGTGCCAAACGCGCGCGACCTGAAAGATGTGCTGGACAACATCAGCAAATATAAGGCGACAATTTTCCCCGGTGTGCCAACGCTCTACAATGCCATTAACAATCATCCCGATGTAAAAGCGGGAAAATATGATCTTTCCTCCATCAAGGCCTGCATCTCTGGTTCTGCGGCATTGATGCGCGAAACAAAGGAAAAATTTGAAAAGTTAACGGGCGGCAAAGTATTTGAAGGATACGGTCTCTCGGAAGCGCCGACTGCCACACACTGCAATCCGCTGGATGGCGAGAACAAGACTGGTTCCATCGGCATGCCTCTGCCTGATGTGGAGGTCAAACTCGTCAGCTTGGACGATGGCGAGACGGAGCTTGCGCAGGGCGAAATTGGCGAGATCATTGTCCACGGGCCGCAGGTGATGAAGGGCTATCACAACATGCCCACTGAAACAGCCAACAGTTTGCGCGAGATGAAAGACGGCAAGGTTTGGCTTTTCACCGGTGACATTGCCCGTATGGACGAAGACGGTTACTTCTATATCGTTGACCGCAAGAAGGAACTGATCAAGCCGGGCGGATTCCAGGTCTGGCCGCGTGAAGTGGAAGAAGCGATTATGAGCCACCCCAAAGTTTTGGAAGTGGGCGTCGGCGGCATCCCTGACCCGCAGCGCGGCGAAACCGTCAAAGCATGGATCGTGATGAAGCCCGGCGAAACAATCACAGAAGCCGAACTCAAGGCTTTCTGCAAGGAACATCTTGCTCCCTACAAAGTACCCACCCATTATGAATTCCGCGCTGAGTTGCCTAAGACAACCGTTGGTAAGATTTTGAGGCGCGAGTTGGTGAGGCAACATAAGGAAGGAAAATAAGTGCAGTAAAAAGTGAGAAGTGAGAAG
>CAMCQT010000099.1 GCA_945877125.1 Candidatus Brevifilum fermentans
CAATTGAAGCGGTCAATATTACGACACCAACCGCAATTAACACTCTATCTCGCATTTGATAAGTCAAGACATCCAACCACGTGCGCGGACCCACGCCAAACGCGCGCAAATCCATTGCGTCAATAATATCCTCACTACTAATAATTGCATGAATGGTCACAGGCACAAAATTGGGACCTAACTTCCGTATTTGTGCGATCAAACCGCCGCTAATTTTTTCGAGTTCGTAGCCGCGCGCCCGCTGAGCATCCATCGTCAGTTGGAAATCCCTGCCAAAGGTTGGGATGAAGCGCATGGTCAAATCCATGGCGTAGGCGAATTTATCGGGAAGTCCCAAGCCTTTGAAAGTGATTCCATAATAGGCGGGGTTGAGCGAGTAGGGAATCAAAATCGTCATCACGGCAATGCTGGTCACACGCACCAGTTGACTGACCGCAAAGAAGGCACGTTCCACAGTCACCTTTAAAACAGGAGTCCAGCCGAGGATGGAGAATGACGCCCTAAATTCACGGATCAGGTGTTCCTGTTTGTAGACCTCTGTTCCCCCGCGCCCTGTAAGAAATGTGAGAATGGCAAAGAAGAAAACAAAGCCGACAATAAACAAAAATGCGCGGCGTATCTCATGCCACTTCACGCCCGATGTTAATAAGACGAACATCGCGATCACAAGAAATGGAAGCAAAAAGCGCACATCCCAAAATGAGAGCGTTGAAACGAGAGTGCATGCGTAGAAAATAACCCACGCGCGCGGGTCAAACGATTGAATGAACGAGTTTTCGCGTTTTCGATAACGCCAGGCGACTAACATAAGATTAAGGATGAAATCGAGTAATCAGTGGTCAGTAATCAGTGACCAAAACTGATCACTGATTACTGTTTACTGATAACTGATTATCTACCCGACTGTCTACGAGTGGATGCGTATGCAACAACCAGCATCGGCACGAGGATGGCGGCAAAGATCAGGTTGGGACCAGCCGCAGGAAGAAATTCACCTACGATGGCGGCGGGAAGGCTAAAGCCGTTGATGACCATGTCGGAGAGGGAGGCAAAGAGCAGCCCAACGATATTGCCCAACATACCCCAGGTTACTGCTGTGGCCACATCTTCATTCTTGAAGAAATAACGCACCGCAAAGACCAATGCGAAGCCGATGAGAATGGCAATACCCGCGAAGAGCGAAATTTGCTGATCGCCGAAAATGCCATTATCTACATCAAAAAACGTCATGTTGGCTTGACCACGATTCATGAAGAATAACAAAGTGGTGATTACAGCCAATGCGCCGCTGACATAAAGCACCATGTCCATGCTCTTCTTCTTGTCTGAGAACAACATCCACATGCCAGAGACGAAGCCGATCAAGCCGTTGCCGATGCTCCATTGCGGAGAAAGCCCAAAGCCGGTCAGCGCGTCGCCGAACATGTTACCCACTGCGCCAGTGAAGAATCCAACGACGGGGCCAAAGGCAAAGCCGAAGAACATCGGAATTGCGATTGCGGGACGAAGCGAAACCTGACTCAAAGAAGGCACAACAAAAACGGTTCCGTTGAACAGCCAGGAGAACACAGCGTACAACGCTGCGCCGATCGCCATCCACACGACTTCGCGTGTTCCAACTTCCCAGGCTTTGTTTGCTTGCGTGGCAAAATACACGCCAAAGGCAATGGCGATGCCGACCACAACAAACACGAAGCGCGAGACAACGCTGGCTTGATCTACTGAGAAGTTGAACAAAGCACCTTCAGCAGGCTCTCTGGCGCCAAGCACAAACATGACCACGGCGAACAGGGCAAGCACAGCAACTAATGAAATTAATACATTGGTGAATTTCTTATCCATCTTACATTCTCCTCTTTTTTTATTTTGTACATGTCTTTGCGAGGGCGTTCTTGCTTTTCGCCCGAAGCAATCCCTCGCAATAAGGAGATTGCTTCGTCGGGAAGAACACCCTCCTCGCAATGACATAAATTACCTAAATATGCGCCAACGCCTCGGCTCTCATAAAGCGGCCCGTCGCGCTGAGTCGCTTGAGGTTGAGAGCCAGTAACGAGGTTGGGATGATGCGGTTGGCTCTGAGTCGATCAAAATCGTGGAGCACATCCTGCGGTTTTCCATCCGCAATAAGTGTTCCACCTGAAATGATCAAAACACGATTGGCGTAAATTGCCGCAAGGTCAACATCGTGCGTGATAAACATGATGGCTTCGAAGCCGGGCATTTGCAAAATAGAATCCATGAAGTTCATGTAATTCTGATAATCCTGTCCGGCAGTCGGCTCATCCATCACAAGGATACGGGAGCGCATGGCAAGAATGGCGGCAATGCTCACGCGCTTCTGCTGACCAAACGAAAGCGCCAGCGGAGGGTCATTCTCTTTGTCCGAAAGGTTCACGGTCTTTAGCGACTCTTTCACCTCCAGTTCAATTTGTTCCTTCGTGTGTTTCATATTCGTCGGACCAAACGCCAGCTCTTCACGAACCGTCGGCGCAAACAACATGTGGCTCGGACTTTGAAACACATATCCCAACATGCTCGCGATCTCCGCAACACTGGCTTCATTCGTATCACGTCCGCCAACAAAAACCTTGCCAGATTTCGGTTTCAACAAACCGATGGCATGTTTTACAAAAGTAGTTTTGCCCGCGCCATTCGGACCCAGCACCGCGATCACATCACCACGATTAATTTGGAGATTAATCCCATGCAAAATTTCAACTCCAGATTCGTAGCCAAAGGTGACATTTTCAAACTTGACCAGCGCATCCTTACCAGTCTGTGAGTGGGTCACTCCGGGAAGAACCTTAATCTCCACTGGAGCAGGGTCCAACTTCGCCCGCTCGACAATATCTTCAGCGGGCAATTTCACTTCGCGGTAGTTCACCACTTTAGATAACCCCGCCACATCGCCAAGGTAACGTATCTCGCCTTCACTCATGAACATCACCCGCTCAGGATGAATGCGCAACACATCCTCCACGCGATGCTCCACCATCAAAATAGACAAACCCTGGTCAGCCAGCATCCGCACCGCGTCCAACGTATCTTGCGCCGAGGCTGGGTCGAGGCTTGCCAGCGGCTCATCCAACAGCACAAGCGAAGGACGCATGGCAAGCACGCCCGCCAGCGCCACCTTTTGTTTTTCGCCGCCAGAAAGGTTGAACGTCTCGCGGTTTCGCAGATGGGGAATTTTCAGGAAGTTAAGAGCTTCATCCACACGGGAGAAAATTTCCTCGCGCGGCATACCGAGATTCTCAAGCCCAAATGCCACCTCGTTGACAACTTTTGTACCGAGTATCTGACGCTCAGGGTCTTGCAGTACGGTTCCAATTTTTTGTGAAATTTGAGAAAGTTTCCAATCTTTGACTTCCTCACCGAAGACCAGAATTTTTCCACTCATTTCCCCTTTATACGAGCGCGGAATTAACCCATTAATACAGCGCACAAGCGTGGTCTTACCGCATCCACTAGCGCCTGCAATTAACAGAACTTCACCCGGGTTTGCGGTAAATGAAATATTGTGAATCGCCGCCCCTTGGCGGTCACGGTAACGAAAGGATAAATTGTCAACAACAAGAGGGGATGGAGTGGATGTCATAGCGCTGCTATTATCTATTCGTAAATGGAGACTGTCAAGTAGGATATGCACCCAATCTGGAATCAAAAAATCGCCCCGCAATCGGGGCGATTTTTTGAAATCTTACAAAATTACATCAAAACTACATACAAGGCGTGGAGCACACCAGGAATCCAGAAAAAGAAACTCAAAACAACGTTAATCCAAAAGGCGTTATCAATCTTGCCATTTTTCATGTAAACAGCCAACGGTGGAATGAAAAAGCAAACAATGACCTGCAAAATTTTGTTATCCATCAAAAATTCTCCTATTTCGATCGAGTTAGCTTACTTTTTTTATTATACATCACCAGCGTAATAAGCGAATAAATTTACTCCAATATTACTCTTGGGAAAACAACAATAAACTCTGTGCCTTTCCCCAATTCAGATTTCAACTTAATCTCCCCATTCAGCGCATTGGTCACCAGATTATGAACAATGGCAAGCCCCAACCCCGTGCCGCCAGCGGATTTGCCAGTTGTAAAAAATGGTTCAAAGATACGTGCCTGATTCTCTTGTGAGATTCCTTTGCCAGAATCTTTCACGGTCAGGCAATAATGCGTGTCATCTTCCAACCGAATTGTGACATCCACAATACCGCCTATTCCCTTCGGATAAGCATATCTTTCCACATTGGTCAGAAGATTGATCACTACCTGCGAAAGAAAACCACGATAGCCCGTCCATTTTTTTTGTTCTGAAGCCAGTTCATTATTAAATTTGACCTGAACCCGATTATGTTTCAAACTGACACGCACCAATCCAACCGTCTCTTCGATTGCCTCGGAAATATCAAACGGTTCTCTTTCGTCCTGCAGCTGGCTTACCAAAATCTTCTTGAAATTCTGCATCAAATAATCAGCGCGCTCCACATTGAGGTGCATCAACTCAAGCGACTCAGCAATATCCGCCGCACGCTGCGCTGTGACCTCCACGGGTTTGGCAAGTTCGCGCGCCATAATATTCACAGCGGCGTTGATAATTCCCAAAGGCGTATTGATCTCATGCACCACACTTGCCACCATCTGCGTCAATGCCCGTTGTTTTTCCGCCTCCATTTGTGAAGCCAGCATCTGCCTCGATAAAATCTCTTTGAATCCCCGCTCAGTCGCGGCGCGTGTTTGTTCATTCAAAATCAAAAAGATATTTAAAACCTGCTCAGGCTCAACGCTTTGTATCATCTCCAAAAGCAGCGCGCGGTCAATTGTCAGCAAATCCAAATCCTGGGTCGCAGTCACAGTTACACGGCTAGGCTCGCGGCGCAACAAATCAAGTTCACCAAGCACCTGCCCCTTTCCCATTTCGCCATACTTGTAGACAATGCCTGCGCCATCTTCACCTTCGATCTTAACGCCGCCCTCTAAAATTAAATACATTGCATCAGAACATTCACCCTGTCTAAACACAACTTGATTCGCCTTCAGCGAAACACCTTGCGCCATGGAAATAATCCTTTGTAATTGCTCCAAAGAAAACGAAGCAAAGAAAGGGAAATCCTTTAATATTGAAGGGCTGAATGAGTCTTTTTTCTTAACCATAATAAATGTTTCAATCATAGGAAATCGCCGCCATGAAAACGCAAAAATATAAAAATACCGCCAACTCTCTCTGCGTAATCTTATGGAGCAATTCTATTACCTTTTCCTTGCTTCGATCATTCTGCAACTTTCTTAACAGGCACTATGCACCGCCGATCACATCCAACAACGCGTCGTAATTCATGGGGATTATTTTTGGAAACTGGAATGCATCGGTGATGATGGATGGATCTTTCAACCCGTGACCGGTGCAGACCACTACGATTTTCTTCCCTCTCGCATCAAACGCCCCTTTAGCTGATTCGGCAATCAGGCCTGCCAGCCCCGCCGCAGAGGCCGGTTCAACCCACACCCCTTCCGAAGCCAGAATGCGCTGTGCCGACAGTATCTCTTCATCTGAGACAGCGATGATCCGTCCATTGGATTCTTGCGCCGCTTCGAGCGCCTGCTCACCCCGCGCAGGTTTGCCAATTCGAATGGCTGTCGCAATCGTCTCAGGCTTTTCCACGGGATGCCCCAACACAAGCGGAGCCGCACCCGCAGCCTGCACACCCAACACTTGCGGCAATCCTTTTTGATATTGCTTGAACCCTGCCCAATACGAGGTGATGTTTCCCGCATTGCCAACAGGGAGGCAAAGCCAGTCGGGAGCTTCACCCAGCACATCGCAAATTTCAAAGGCGGCGGTTTTCTGTCCTTCAATACGATATGGATTAATCGAATTGACCAATGCAATCGGTGTTTTTTGTGTGATCTCCACCACCAGCGTCAGCGCGTCGTCAAACGAACCTTGAATTTGAATGACCTCTGCGCCGTAGGCAATTGCGCCGGCCAGTTTTCCAGCCGCCACCTTGCCTTCGGGAATCAACACAATGGCGCGTAAACCAGCCCGCGCCGCATAAGCCGCCGCGGAGGCGGCCGTGTTGCCCGTGGAAGCGCAGATCACGGTCTTTGCGCCGCGACCAACGGCTTCGCTGATGGCGGCGGTCATTCCGCGATCTTTGAATGAGCCAGTTGGATTCAAACCTTCAAATTTGACAAAGAGTTCACAGCCGAACTCCTTACTCAAGCGCGGCATGGGAATCAGCGGGGTATTGCCTTCAAGCAGGGAAATATTTTTGGTGTGAGCAGGCAGGTCGAGATATTGCCCATAGCGTTGGATCAAGCCTTGGTATGTCATGTCAACTCCGGTATTTAGAATGGGGCGATTATAATGTGCCGATGATAAAAATTCGAGTCCCCGCCACTTCTGCGAATTTAGGACCAGGCTTTGATTGCCTGGGTCTCGCTTTGAATATCTGGAATGAAGTTTCGTTTGAGCCTGCTGAAAAACTTTCGTACCACGTCACAGGCGAAGGCGCAGAGAAATTAAACAAAGGCACAAAAAATTTATTGACCAAAGCATTTACACTTTTGCATGAAGTTTGCGGCAGGGAAATGCGCGGCGCTTCCATTCAGGCAAAAAATGAAATCCTCATAAGCAGCGGACTTGGCTCCAGCGCGGCGGCCATCGTTTCGGGTTTGTTTGGCGCAAATGAAATGCTGGGAAAACCTTTGAATGAAGTCGAATTACTAAAACTCGCCACTGAGATGGAAGGTCACCCCGATAATGTTGCTCCTGCCTTACTCGGCGGTCTGGTTATTTCAGTCGTCTCAGACGATGAAATTATCACGCGCCGCTACGAAATTCCTGAGTTTACAATTGTCATCGTAAAACCTGATGTGGAATGGCTGACAAAAACTGCGCGGGCTGTATTGCCCAAATCAGTTTCACGCGCAGACTCGATCTATAACATTGGGCGCACCACGCTGGTTGTGGATGCGCTCCGCAATGGCGATCTTGATCTTTTGCAAAAAGTGATGGACGACCGAATTCACCAACCCTATCGTTTAAAACATATTTCTGGCGGGATGACTGCCTACAAAATAGCAAAACAATTCGGCGCCGCCGCTCTCTCTGGCGCAGGACCCTCCATCATTGCGTTTGTTCCGCCTGAAAATGCGGAACAGGCAAAAGCAGAAATCCAATCTGTATTTGAAAAACTTGGGATCGAATCAAGGGGAATTATTACAAAGCCCGGTAGTGCGGGTGTTCATTGCTTGTAAAAAAGTGAGAAATGAGAAGTAAAAGTAAAAAGTGAGAAGTGAGAAGTAAAAAGTAAAGCGGACTTTGATGCCTTTTTCAGGCGATCAAAGTCCGCTTTTGATAACTGATAACTGATTACTGATTACTGATTACTTCTTCTTACTCTTAGGTTTTGCTTTCTTCGCCGCTGGTTTTACTGCCGCAGATTTCGGTTTCACAGCCTTCACCAATGCATCAGGTTGTAACTCCAATTTTGGTTCTTTGTAAGCATCGCGCAAATTGACGGGTTTTACATGGGTGTCGCGCACACGCAAGTTGATCATTTCGACCAAGACCGAGAATCCCATTGCAAAATATACATAGCCCTTTGGAATATGCTGATGCAGACCTTCCACAACCAGCGTAAAGCCGATGAGTAAAAGGAAACTAAGCGCCAGAATTTTGATGGTGGGATGACGTTCGACAAAACTACCGATGGGACCTGCGACAAAAATCATCACGCCTGCGGCAATGATGACCGCAATAATCATAATGGCAATATGATCCACCATGCCGACAGCCGTAATTACCGAGTCAAGCGAGAAAACAATGTCTAAAAGCATGATTTGAATAATCACGCTCGTAAAAGTTGCGGCGACTTTTGCAGAAGCCTCACCTTCTTTGCCTTCCAGTTTTTCATGAATTTCATGCGTGCTTTTCCAGAGCAGGAAGAGACCGCCGCCAAGCAAAATAGTATCCTTGCCTGAAATGCCGATATTAAAATATGGCAGGGTAAAAAGCGCATCTTCAAGGCTGATAACCCATGAAAGGGAAAGTAACAGCAAAATGCGCGTGATGACCGCCAACATGATGCCTGTGGTGCGCGCGCGGGGCTGGTCGCTCGGCGGCAGTTTCCCCGACAGAATGGAGATGAAAACAATATTATCCACACCAAGCACAAGTTCGAGTGCAATAAGCGTGAGTAAGGCGATCCATGATTCGGGCTGTGTAATCCAACTAAAATCCACTTTAATACTCCTGAAAAAAGAATAGGGCAATTTTACCAAAAAGCCAAAACTCGGAGGTCTTAAAGACCTCCGAGTTTTGGCTTCTCACTTATTACTTTTCACCTCTTACTTGATCTTGAACATCTGGGTTAATTTCATTGCCAGATTCAAATCACCTGTGAGTTTCAGTTTGCCTTGCATGAAGGCTTGCATTCCGTCAATTTCGCCAGTGAAGATTTTGACATAGTCTTCGGAGTCGGCGGTGAGAGTCATCTTGGGAGACGCGTGAACGCCTTTGGCGACTTCCACTTTGCCGTCTTTGACAGTGGCATACCAGTCACCAGGTTCTGCGCCTGTGAACTTGAATTGGATGGTGGCATCCAATCCCACCGCTTTTTCGGGCAGGAATGCGCCAGGCATTTTGGACATGAGGGTTTCGATTGTGAGAGCCATTAGTTAGTTTCCTTTTTGGGTTTTATGATTGTTTTGTCAAAGGTCGAAGGTTAAAAGTCAGGCGACCTTCGACCTTTGACCTTCGACTATTTTTTTATTGTAGATTTTCAAATATCGCCGCTGCGCCCATGCCGCCGCCGATGCACATGGTGACCATGCCATATTTGGATTTGCGCCGTGCCATTTCGTAAATCAACTGCGTGGTGAGTTTTGCGCCCGTGCAGCCTAGCGGATGTCCGAGGGCGATGGCGCCGCCGTTGACGTTGATTTTCGATTCATCGAGGTTCAGTTCGCGGATGACGGCGAGACTTTGCGCGGCGAAGGCTTCGTTCAATTCTATCAGGTCAATGTCATTCATGGATAGTCCCGTCACTTTGAGCGCCTTCGGGATGGCGGCGATGGGTCCCAGTCCCATCAACTCGGGCGGGACTCCGCCGACAGCGAAGCCGACAAATCGCGCCAGCGGTTTCAGCCCAAGCTGTGCCGCCCGTTCCGTAGACATGACCATCGTCACCGACGCGCCATCCGACATTTGCGAGGAGTTGCCAGCCGTGACCGTGCCGCCCTCTTTGAAGGCAGGCTTGAGTTTGGCAAGCGCTTCCAGCGTGGTATCTGCTCGGGGACCCTCATCCCGCTTGACGGTGAAATTCTTTTTGACGAGTTTTTCATCCGCGCCAAGTTCGGTCACTTCCACGTCAATAGGAATCAGTTCGGGGTCGAACAACCCAGAGTTGACTGCCTGCGCGGCTTTCTGCTGACTCTTGAGCGCAAACTCGTCCTGGGCTTCGCGGCTGATTCCGTCTTTGACAGCGACGTTCTCGGCAGTCAATCCCATGTTGGTGTAATAGTGCGGCAAATCCTGCGCAAAGTGTGGATTAGGCGAAAACTTATAGCCCATCATCGGCACCATGCTCATGGATTCGACGCCGCCCGCGATGGCGATTTCGATGTCCCCTGCCATGATGGCGTAGGCAACGTGAGCAATGGACTGCACACCCGATGAACAATATCGGTTGATGGTTTCGGCGGGGACGGTGTCGGGCAGACCCGCGCGGAGCGAAATCATGCGGGCGATGTTCATGCCCTGCTCGCCTTCGGGGAAGGCACAGCCGAAGACCACATCTTCGATTTGAGCGGGGTCGAGGTTCGGCGTGCGTTTGAGTAATTCTTGAATCGCAGCCGCCGCCATTTCATCGGGGCGAACGGTTGCCAGTCCCCCGCGCTTGGCTTTGCCGATGGGGGTTCGGACTGCGCTAACAATTACAGCGTCTTTTGTCATAATAGTCTCCATTCCTAGAGATTGGTAATTAGTGATTGGTAATTGGTTAATCTCCAATCTCTAATCTCCAATTACTAATTTCTCAACGGCTTTCCCGTCTGCAAGAGGCTCCACATTCTGGCTTGCGTTTTTTCTTCGCCGCACAGCGACAGGAAGGCTTCGCGTTCCAAATCGAGGATGTATTGTTCGCTGACCCACTGCGGCTTGGACAGTTCACCGCCTGCCATGATATATGCCAGTTTGGTGGCGATGTGCGCGTCGTATTCGGTGATATATTTGCCTTCCTTGAAACTCCACGCGCCAATCTTCATCGCGCCGTACATGTCGCGCCCTGCGGCATAGATCAGTTCGGGGGCGGGCGGACGATATCCAGCGGCAGACATGTGCAAGACTTCGCGCTTGGCTTCGGTCAGCAGGTGTTCGCGGTTGATGATAATTCGGTCTTGCGGATTCAAAATTCCCATGCCCCGCGCTTCTTCGGCAGAGGTGGCAACCTTCGCCTGTCCAATTTGTAGAAAGGCGCGTTGCAAGTTTGGAAATACCTCAGCCATATCCGTTCGCATGGCAGGGTTGACAAGGCGACGCATATATTCCTTCGTACCGCCACCCGCAGGGATGACTCCCGCGCCGAGTTCGACCAAGCCGATATAAGTTTCAGCCGCAGCGACCACACGCGAGGCGTGCATAGTCACTTCACAGCCGCCACCGAGTGCCAGTCCCGCAGGGGCAACCACCACAGGCTTGGGAAAGTAGCGCATGCGCATGTTCATGTTTTGCAGTCTGCGGATCGCATCATCAAGCGTATCCCACATGCCTTGTTGCGCGGCGACCACCACCATAAATAAATTCGCGCCCGCGCTGAAGTGTTCGCCTTCATTGCCGATCACGAGTCCATCGAAATCATTTTCCACGCGGCCAAGCGCTTCGGTTGTGATCGCAAAAATATCATCGTCGAGCGCGTTCATCTTGGTGTGGAACTCAACCAGAGCCACGCCATCGCCGATGTCAAAAAGTGTTGCGCCCGCATTTTCCGAAATCACTTTCTTCGTGCCGCGCAAATCCTTCAAGAATACAAAGCCTTCGGGCTGTTTCAGAGTCGCATACTTTTTTACCGCAACATCATAAACGCCGACCTTATTACCGCCGCTGTATTGATAGAAAGTCTCAATGCCGCTCGCCAACATTTCATCCACCCAGGTTGCGGGCGCGTATCCCTCCGACTTCATCCGCTCAACAGTCTCTTTCACGCCGAGCATATCCCAAATCTCAAACGGACCTGCCTCGTGCATGAATCCCCAACAGACTGCATTATCAATCGGCTTGGCGGTATCTGCTATTTCGGGGATGATGGTGGAGACGTACTGGAAACTTTGATAGGTCAACGCCTTGACCAGCTTCGCCGCTTTATCATCCGCACCCAACATAACCCTCAGCCTGTCACCCAACCCCTCGACATCTTTCGCCGCCTTGACAGAGTCAAAGCGCGGCTTGCCAGCGGGGACATGCTCCAGCGTGTTCAAATCCAGCGAGTGAAATTCTTTTTTACCTTCTGCATTAATCACTTCTTTATAGAAACCAGACTTGGTTTTGTTGCCAAGCCACTTTCGCTCAAGCATCTTCGCGATTAATTGATTAGGCTTCTCTGCGGCTAAATACCCCTGACCCAGCTTATCGTGCGGAATCAACGGCGCAAGATTGCGTCCGACATGATCCCAAACATCCACGCCGACCAAATCAATCAGCCTGAACGTGGCAGTCTTCGGACGACCCATCAACGGACCCGTGAGCGAGTCCACTTCGTCCACTGTGTAATCGTTGCTGAGGATGAAATCCAAAGCAAACGCGCCCGTTCCAAACGCCACGCGATTACCGATGAAGTTCGGCGTGTCTTTGCAAAGCACCACGCCCTTGCCCAACGTGAACTCGCCAAAGTGGACAAAGAATTCGGTGACTTCCTTCAACGTATCCGCAGTCGGGATGATTTCCAACAGTTTCAAATAGCGCGGCGGATTGAAGAAGTGCGTACCGAGAAAATGCTGTTTGAAGCCCTTCGAGCGTCCTTCGGCAATTGCTTTGACGGGAATGCCCGAAGTGTTGGTCGAGACAATCGCAGTCGGCTTGCGGACTTCGTCAATGCGGGTCATCAAATCCACTTTGATTTTGAGGTTCTCGACGATGGCTTCGCAAATCCAATCCGCTTCGGCGACCGCGCCAAAGTCATCTTCGAGGTTGCCCAACTTGACCAGCGTTTTCAGCCCCTCGCCCATCAGGTTGGCGGGCTTGGCTTTCAGACAACGATCCCAACCATCCTTCACGATTTTGTTTTTGTCATTCGAGACTTCCGAAGTCTTAAAGACTTCGGAAGTCTGAGTCTGCGAAGCAATATCAAGCAGCGTGACAGGCACGCCGATATTCGCCAAATGAGCCGCAATCGCCGCGCCCATTGTGCCAGAGCCAATGACGACGGCTTTATGGATGTGATATTTCATAGTTACTCCTTTTTTGTAATTGGAGATTGGTAATTGGTAATTAGTTGTTGAGGAAGTTGAGGTCTTCTTCGGAGAAGAGCGGAAGGGAAAGTTCGTCTGAATTTGCGGTGATGTATTCTGGCGCGGACTCGCGGACGGTGGGCTTTTTGGTTTCTGCGCGGACGGTTTTCATTCCGCTGGCAAAGGCGTTCAGTTGGCGGGCTAACGCGGTCAAACCTTCGACATATTCCTGAACTTCCTTCGCATTCATCAAGCCGCGTGTTTGCGTGCGGTTGAGCCAGTATTTTGTCTCGAACAAACTACCGCGCGAGTAATATAAAAATTGAAGTTTCTCGCCAAAACTGTAACGCCCGAAAGACTCCGCAATGTTTGCGCCAATCGAATCCGCAGAGCGCGTTATTTGCTTGCCGACGACATCCTTCGCAAAGTCATCCCACTGGGCAACCTGCTTCCAGATTGAATCCGCAACCACCTCAGCCGCCTTCAACACCTGCAAATCCTCAAGTCCAATCGCCATATCAATCTCCAATCACTAATCTCTAATCACCAATTACCGTAATTCCTTCCCGCTGTATCCCAAAATCTGCCGTGCCACCACCAGGCGGTTAATTTGACCTGTGCCTTCGTAAATGTCGGTGATCTTGGCATCGCGGAACCATT
The DNA here is from genome assembly GCA_945877125.1 of Candidatus Brevifilum fermentans. GTDB lineage: Bacteria > Chloroflexota > Anaerolineae > Anaerolineales > Villigracilaceae > Villigracilis. Next base: position 13,110 of record CAMCQT010000099.1, read on the forward strand.
TCTCCAGCAGGAACTCGCGGCTGTAGCCCAGCGGTCCCATGATCTCGACGGCTTTCTGCGTGATCTTCGTCACCACGTCGCCAGCCTTGACCTTGCTCATCGAAGACTCAAGCGCATTTGGTTTTTTATTATCCGCCATCCAAACCGCCTTGAGCACCAACAGCCACGCCGAGCGGAGTTGGATTTCCATCTCGATCACGTCGCGCTCAATCGCTGTCATTTTTTGACGAGGCAGACCATAGCGGATTTGGACTCCCTGCTCTGCCAATTGTTCTTTGACGTATTCAACAGCCGCTCGCGCCACGCCGATACCTGATGCGGCGACGAGGGGGCGGGTCATGTCGAAAGTTGCCATCGCACCCTTGAAACCTGTGGTGGTCTTCTCAACGGTTGGACTGCCAAGAATATTATCGTACGGCACTCGCGCATCCACCAAAGCGATGGTCGCGGTGTCACTCGCGCGGATACCCAGCTTGTGTTCCAGTTTGGCAATCGTCACGCCCTTTGTGCCAGACTCAACTACAAAAGCGCGCATACCAGCGCGTCCCGCAGTCGGGTCAATGCTTGCCCAGACAACGACAAAGCCTTTGCCAAACTGCTCATATTCCTTGAAAGATTTATCGCCGCCTGTGACAAAAATCTTCTCGCCGTTGATGACCCATTCCTGCGTGGCTTCATCCAAAACGGCTCGCGTGCGAATCGCGGATGTATCCGAGCCTGCGCCTGCTTCGGTCATAGCCATCGCGGCGAAGGTCGGCTTTTCTTCGCTGAAGCGCGCCAGGAATTTTGCGCGCTGCTCCGCCGAGCCAGCAGATTGAACCGCCGCCGCGCCAAGTCCGCCGCCAGGGGTGATGAGATAAAAGCCCACGTCACCCCAAGACAGCATTTCAATTTGCGCCGCAAGATTTTGATATCCGATGGGTGGACGTTTTTCTTTTTTCTCATCGCCTTCTTTTGCTGGCTTCTCTTCCTTTGGAGCGAGACTTCCACCGCCGATGGAGCGCATGGCGTTGTGCATGAACTCGATGTAGCTATATGGAATTTCATGCTCGTTCTCGTCAAAAGCGCGTGACTGCGAACGCATCATGTTTTCAGCAACGGTCTTCAACACAAATTGGATTTGTGCAATGGGTTTGGGTGTTTCAAATTCGATAGACATTGTTTTCTCCTTTTTCCTATGTCATTGCGAGGAGGGCATTTGCTCTTTCCGACGAAGCAATCCCCAACAGTGAGTAGATTGCTTCGGGCAAAAAACAAGAGCGCCCTCGCAATGACATTTAGACGATTGCCAGCCCCGTCAACATGGCAAAGCCGCGTCCGTTACGGAGCCACATCTCGACGGGATGTTCGCGGATGTAGCCATGTCCGCCGAGGATTTGCACGCCACGATCCGTGACCATCATCACCATGTCGGCGGCGCCTGTGACGGCGAGATAGGCATCTTTGGCGGCGTCTTCTTTGCCCGCGTCCAACTTCCAGGCGGCTTCCCAGATCAGCAGGCGAATGGACTCGATCTCGGTTGCCATTTCTGCGAGCATGAAAGCAATCGCCTGTTTCTGTGCAACCTTGACGCCAAACACATCGCGCTCTTTGGCGTAGTTCATTGAATATTCAAAAGATGCCTTGGCTACGCCGACAGCGGCTGAGGCGGAGGCAATTCTCAACGAAGCCAGGATCAACTCAAAGTCATGTCCAGATGCGTCGCCGAGGCGGTTATCCGCAGAGACTTTGACAGAATCCAATTTGACTCGATACAGCGGCAGCGCGTTCAGGCTCATCAATTTTTCGCGCTCGTCAGAGACTGATAATCCAGCCGCATCTTTGGGGACGATGAAGCCCTGAGTTTTGCCATCGAGATTGGCATAAACAAGAATGGCTTCGGCGTCTTTGGCGAAAGGCACGAAGGCTTTTTCGCCGCTGAGGATGTAATCGCCTCCATCGGCTTTGGCGGTGGTGCGGAGATCATTCGGGTCGAAGTCATACGCATACTCGATCAAGGCTGCGGTGTACGGTGCCCAATCGCCTTCGATGATTTTGGGCAGGTATTCCTGCTTCTGCTCTTCACTGCCCGCCAGCAAAATGGGAGTTGCGAACAGTGACGGGGTCATGACCGCCAGCGTGCCCGCGAGGTCGCCGAATGCGAATTCTTCCATCGCCAGCGCGCCCGTGACAGCGGAGCGATCGCCAAATCCGCCGTAGGCTTCGGGAATGGAGGCTTGCAGCAGACCAATCTCCCAGCCCTTGCTGATGAGTTTCTTCGGCAGTTCGCGGCTCTCCTCGGCATCGTGCGCGGCGGCACGCAGATCATTTTGCGCGTATTTCCCCACCGCATCCATCAACATTTGTTGTTCTTCACTTGGTTCGAACGAATACATTTTTCTCTCCTTTGGGTACAGGTTACAGGTTTACAAGTTTAAGGTTGGAAGGTTTGAAAGTTTACAGGTCGAAGGTTGCAGGTTTGAAGAACACAACCATAAGGAAACTACTTCTCACTCCTCACTTTTTACCTATTACTTATTACTCATTCACTTCGCCAACAATCCATGAAACATCAAGTCGGCATATTCGTCTGCGATCTTCTCTATGGATTTATTTCCTTCGGGGCGATACCAGGTTAGTGTCCAGTTCATGACCCCCATCAAGGCGCGGACAGCCACGCCAGAATCAGGGCAGGCAAATATGCCCGTCGCTACACCTTCATCCACCGTGTCGCGCCAGAGTTTTTCGAACTTGTCACGCTGGGGAACGTGGCGCGCATGGGATTTTTTATCCAGCGAGCGATGCTCAAATAAGAGGACGGCGGTGAGGTCGGCATTATCTGCCAGGGCAGATAAATACGCGCGGATCATCAGCCTGAGTTTTTGGTCAGCGGGGATGGGTTGGGAGGCGATGCCTGCGATGTGATCGGTCAACATGCCAAGGGCACGCTCCAGCAGTTCGAGCAAAATCTCCTGCTTGGAGGTGACGTGATGATAGAGACTTGCCTTCTGTAAATTTACAGCCTCCGCAATCGCAGACATGGAAGCGCCATGAAATCCCTTCTGGCGAAAGACTTGTGCGGCGGCATCGAGAATATCATCTCTGGTCATCAACTCTCCTTCCCTACCGAACGGTAGGTAGGAGGAAGTTTACTATTACAGATATTAAAAGTCAAGAAACCAAAACGACTCGTC
>CAMCQT010000100.1 GCA_945877125.1 Candidatus Brevifilum fermentans
CGGCTTTCAAGCTGATCAGAAAAAACGGAAACGATGGATCATTTTGGAACAAGTCCACACGCGACTGGCGATTGGGCGTTTGTCCGTCTAGATAAACATATTTGATCTTGCGCGCGTCCAATTCGCGCTGGATAAGTTTGAGCGTTTCAACAAACTGCGAGAAGATCAACGCCTTGTGATTCTCGGCTTGCAAGGTCTCCAGCGTTTCGAGCAGAATTTCAAACTTGGGCGACTCGCCTTTGTATTTTTTATCCACCAGCACGGGATGAATGGCAATCTGACGCAGGCGCAGCAGACCTTCCAAAATCTTAAAACGCGCGTCGTTCATGCCTTCGCTTTCGATTAGCCCAAGCAGTTCGGCTCGGTATTTTTCGCGGGTCTGTGTGTACAGCTTTTTCTGTGCTGTGTCCATGTCGGTGTAGACGATGCGCTCGGTGCGCGGCGGCAGTTCGGGCGCGACCTGTTCCTTAGTGCGGCGTAAAATGAACGGATACACCAGACTACGCAGCATGGCAGTGGCTTTCTCATCGCCGCTGGTCTCGATGGGGTTGGCAAACTCACGCTTGAAATAATCCATGCTGCCAAGCAAGCCAGGGTTCAAAAACGCAAACTGTGACCACAACTCAAAGGTGTTATTTTCCACAGGCGTCCCCGTCATCACAATGCGATGCTCGCCGTGCAACAGCCGCGCCGCCTTGGCGCTCTTCGCCAGCGGATTTTTGATGGCTTGCGATTCATCCAAAATGATGTGGCTAAATTTATACTCGCGCAAAATTTCAATGTCGCGCAGCATGGTACCGTAGGTCGTCAGCACCACGTTGTATTCGTTGAAGATGGATGTATCCTTGTTGCGAAAATTTCCCATGTATTCGAGGAAGCGCAAACTGGGTGTGAACTTTTCGGATTCGCGCTGCCAGTTGGTGATTAAACTTTTGGGGACGACCAGCAACGTGGCTGACTCCGCCTGAGCCTGTTCCTGCTGCGACTGGAGATAGGTCAACACCTGAACCGTTTTCCCCAGCCCCATGTCGTCTGCGAGAATGCCGCCGAATTTATATTCCTTGAGGAAGTGCAGCCAATCCACGCCATGTTGTTGATAGGGACGCAGTTCCCCCGTAAAGCCTGCGGGGAGCGGCTGTGGCGCAATCCGCTCAAAGGTGCGAAAACGCTCTCGGCGCTGAATCAGGTCTGCAGGAGTCTCGAGCGTGGCATCCTCTTCGAGCAGGGAATCCAACAGCGGCAGATGAAAGTCGCTGACGCGGAATCCATCTTCAGTTTCCTGTGCCAGATTCCATAAATGCTTGTATTTCTCCAGCCACTCGGCAGGGATTTGCCCGACCGAACCATCCGCGAGTTTGATGTAATTCTCGCCGCGTTTGAGCGCCTTGCGGACATCATGAAATGCAATTTGCTGATCGCCAAACTCGACCATCGTTTTGATGTCGAACCAGTCAATGCCCGACGTGATGCTGACGCGCAAAGTGGCGGTGGCGCGGTTGATCTTTCCAAGTTTGAGATTGTCCTCGCCGTAAATTTCAAAACCCGCCTGCGTGAGTTGCGGGATGGAGTGCAGTAGAAAATCGAAGGGATGGGCGCGGGCGCGCAGTTCGAGCGTGCCGTACGGGTGGCTTGAGCCTGCGCGTTTGAGGCGGTACGTGGGATCAGTGAGCAGTTGATAAAAATACTGTTCGCGTTCAAACTGGCGATGGACGCGAATCAAGTTCCATGAATCAGGCACAGTTTTGACGTGCGTTTCTCCAAATTTTGTGGCGGGCAATTCGTGTTCGCCGTAACCAAAACGCAAGTCAGCGCGCAGGATGTTGTCTTCTTTGCCATCGTGCAAATACAAACGCGGAACGAGATCGGCTGTGACATCCTGCCACTGAACCAGATCACTCTTGAAGGGAAAAACCTGCGCGATCTGCGCGAAATATTGCTCGCGAAAAACATCCACTTGCGCGGCGGGAATTTCAATTGGAAAAGACGGCAGAAAGGCAAGCGCCTGCGTGTTGCTGATTTGGGCAACCTTGTCATCCATCAAAACCCAGGTTGGGTTATTGCCAAGTTCTTCGGTTTTATTGTTGATGATGTGAAAGGATTCTTTGTTTTGAAACCCTGCCTGAAGGGTCAATTTGTTTTCATCGTTTTGCAGGTTAATTTTTATATCCACGGGCTGGGGCAGAATATACAGACGGTTATAGATTGTGCTAGGGTATAGACTTGCGAGAAAAACGGGAACATCTAATGTTGACAGCATGGAAAGATACATGGACATGCTGCCCGATCCGCCGCCATACATGCGCGCAAAATTTTGCATGACGTTCAGAAAAGAAACTGCGTCAGGATTGAGGTTGAGACAGCCTGCAGGGTTTAGTTGTTGACGGATGACTTCGCCTGACTTGATCCATTTTTTGTTGGTGTCCAAAAATTGATCAACTTCCTGTGGAGAGGAAGTTACACTTCCACCAAGCGAATTCCATTCACTGGCTTTTATAATGAAAGGCTCAAGAGAATATGAGTATTGAGTGCGGTACGCGCTTCCATATCCATAAGAGCCGTATTTGGAGCGCGTCATCAAAACCAGCGCGACATAACGATTGGAGTTATTCGCAGGTGCGCGGCGCAGAATCAGCGACAGCGTTTCGTTGAGTTTGCTTTGCCAGTTGGAAAATATCTGGGGCTTGGAGAACGGGATGGAGGTGTCATCATCCTGATCTTCTTCATAATCATCTTCATCTTTTAGATACGCGCTCAACTCCAGCGCGGCGGCGACCATGTGTTTGCAGAAATGGCTTTCGGCGTAGGGACAGTCACAATCGAAAGATAATTCGCCTGTTTTTTGGCTCACTTCGATTTCAACTGTGTATTCGCCTGAATCGCCATCTACCATGCAGACGGCCCGGCTGTTATTTTTCGATAAGGTTACATCCCATACGCGATTATCGTTGTAGTAGCTTTGCCCGCGCCTGATGGATTGCGGATCGGCATAAAGGGTGTAGGGGTAGTTGTCGAGGAGTTGGGGGGTGATGCTTAACATGGAGGCGATTATATGATAATCATTTGTTGTGCGCCAATGAAAGACGGTCAGTTCATCCCTGCATAAATATCACGCACGGCATGGAGAACAAAAGGCGTCCTCATATGGAAGGCGCATATCAAATGCCAAAAGCGAATGGAGTTTGCGAAAGGTTCATGGGCAGTCTTCGAAGGGAGTGCATGGATCATATCCTGATCCATGACGAGAAACATTTACGGCAGGTGGTCAACGCATACACAGCATACTTCAATCAGGAACGACCGCATCAAGGCATTGAACAGCAGATCCCCGACCAGTATGAATTGCCAAGATCAAAGTCAACCAGCGGGCGCATCATATCGAAGGCAATTCTTGGTGGATTGCATCACAGTTATTCGCACACGACATATTTGAACTGATCCGTATCTTTTTAGGATAAGAAGTAAACGAACAAGGTCGAATTATATTTATCGATAGTCAGGTTATAAAATCGAATTGTATTTTGTTGCTTGTGATCGATGTGTTTTCCTAAAAACGATCATCCAAATTTCTGCGTAAAATCCAAAAAATAACTGGGGGATGAGCCAAGTAGCCAGCACAACCCCAATATGTTAATCTTAGTGATTTACAGTTAATCCTTAATAGCGGCAGCACGGGCATGCGCCACCTCACAAAAATATGGTGTCGCACCATCCATTGCGCCGGTTTCAAGGTGAGCGTGGTGGAGGCCAAGGTCACAGCAAGGTTGGAAAGGGGCCAGTTTTGAATGAACAGGTTATAAGTCCACCAACACCGTTACGGAGATAAACTGCGATGAGTTGGGCAAGGACAATAGATGTAAAAACAAACCAGAATGCAAGGGCAATCTGTAAATTCTTTTTCATGGATTTATCCCAGTTTTTTTAGCATTATTCGCAACGCCCTTCAACGCCAAATTTTTTGACGATGGTGAAAACGGTATTACCCTTCCCAATGATTTGAACAACATCTGCTTTTTTGCAGCGATTTTCGTTTTGATTCTTGCGCGTCAAGATCAGGGCGTAATCGTATTTCTCCTGCGGAGTTGGATCATTTTCCTCGGTGATGACTTGCAGATCGGGACGCGCGTAGCGCTTCGCGACTTTATCGGAACCGGAGAGAATCAAAATCCGTGCGTGACTCGGGGCAACGGAGTTGATATATTCCATCGCACCCTTGAAGGATGTTCCCCAGTAATCGGTTTCATGTTGATGAAATGCACCATTTGTACCGCCGATAAAAGCATTGTAATAAGAATATTCATAAGGGTGTAATCGCGCGGCGGAGAATATCCCCGGCAAGATCGCAAACATGAGCAGTGCGATCTTGAATTTGGCTTGAGGCACATAATTGAATAGCCAATCCAATGCAAAGCCAGCGGTAAAGAATATTGGAGGGAGTAGAAAATAAAGTTGGCGCGCATTGTCATAGAGGATACTATTGGAAAAGACGATCATAAATGCGGGAAAAAGAAACCAGCCAGAAAATAAAAGGATGGGTTCCAGTTTTCGCGATGCAGCCATGACGATCAAGCCGATAATAAATAACACAAGCAATGGCTCCGTCAATTGCAAGGCAAACAAAGTGGGGAAATAGGAACGCGGCAATTGATCTGGAAGATAGAGAGTCCCCCAAAATAATATTTTTACGTCAAAGGGGAATTGCGACATCATCTTGAGGCTTTCAAAGAAATTTACGATCGGCGACTTCCATACGTAAGGCCATGTCAAATAGGCTACGATGCCAGCGATGAAAAGATACATAATTGAAAAGGGAATAGATTTTTGCTTATTTTTAATTGCGGCGTGAATCAAAACAAATATCCCAGCCAAAGGACCGAGAATGCGCAAGGAAATTGTCAGCCCGAGGACAATCCCAGCGGTAAGAATCGAAATTGCCCGTCGAGAAATAGACGGTGGCGCATCTACTATTTGAAATCCCAGATAAATACTCGCCATGAAAAAAGTCATGAACGGCGTATCTTTGGGGTTGATGAAGGCGTGTCCCCATAATAGCGGCTGGGTGAGAAATAGCAGCGCAACGCCAAATGCCGCCCATTCGCTTAACCAGCGTTTGGATAGTAGATAAAGAACGTAAACACCTGTGAGGAACGTGATGAAGTAAACGAAATGCCACGTGGTCACGATTGTCCATGCTGGGATGAGTGCCATCAGTCCACGCGCGAACAGGGTGACCAGCATATAATATGCAGGACCATAGTAATTTAGATTGGTGTCGAATGAAGGCAGGTCTTGCGGATGAAAAATATATTGATATGCGTTGAGCGAATATTCACCATAACGATGGATGGCGGGTTCATCCCAACTTTCACCGTAGTTTTTTACGGTGAAACAGCCAACCAGGAAGGCGATGAGAAGCAGGAGGATAATGGGGAGGTGTGGTGAGCGAAATAAGGATTTCATGTTTATTTTTGTTGTAGGGCAAGATGACAACTTGCCCTACAGGTAAATTACTTCATCGATTGTTCAACTCTTGCTTTCGCCGATAGGGAATGTTTCATTGCGCGTTTCAGTTAATTTTATGGAGGTAAGTTTATCATATGCAAAATTTATGAGAAGAAACGAATGGCAAAGAAAATCCACAGCCCAATGACGGCGGCGATGGTTTCAGGGGTGGATGAAACAATGGCAAGCAACACCCCAACCCACGAGTGAAGCAGAACATAAGGAGACAGGCACGGGGATGCAGCCATGGCATATTCGATCTTTTGTTTGCGGATGGATGTGACGAGCAAGGACACCCCAACTGGAATGGACATGGGCCACAGGCTCATATTCCAAAAATAATTCTCGGTGCGGCTTGCTCCCAGAGGCCACAACCCGAAGATTGCAAATGAAAGCAGAAGAACAATGGTGAAAGGCGCAAACGTTTTTTACTGCCTGTTTCCAGCCGCCCAACCTCCAGGCTTGGATCAGCCAAACGTCCAGAAAGGAACGAGAAGGTTCCCTCAAATGCGGCCAGTCCGATAAATCCCAATCCAATCCAAATTAAGGAGGAGGTCAGTGTGTCGCCAATATATTTTTTCTGCCCCAGCACATCCTCCGCAAAAATGCAAACTTCTGGCGCAGCCAGCCGACCAGCCCCGCAGGGATGAAGAGGATGATGACCAACATCAGCAAGCCTGCAATCACCAGTTGAAAATCTTTGAGCGGCAGCGAGCCAATCATCGCGTCACTGGTCAGCAAAAAGCCGCGCAGCCGCTGGTAGCCCAACGCGCCAATGACGGGTCCCAGCAGAGTCCCCTGTCCGCCGAGCATAATCATCACCAGCGATTCAATCGAAAAGCCGAGGCGGAAGGCGTCCGCAGGTTCTACATTCCCATTTTTGAAGAAGAACAGCACGCCCAACATTCCAGGTAAAAAGGCAGAAGCCACGAAAGCCATCGTTTTTGTCTCGGGCGTGATAACACCCATCACTTCGGCGGCGTCTTCGTCCTCGCGGATGGACATCAGCCCCAAGCCAAATTTGCTGGTCTTGATGTAGTAACTGAAAATCACCGCAAAGACCGAAATTGCAATCACGCCGTAGTACGTCAGCCAGAGCGCGTCTGCCGCGCCGCCGTATTGCTTGTACACGCTGAATTGCAATTCGATTCCCGTCGGACCGCCGAAGGGCTTGAAGTTCGCTACGAAGGTGCGCATCGCTTCATTCACGCCGATAGTTGCCAGCGCAAAGTAAGCGCCGCGCAGCCTGAGAATTGCCTTGCCCAGCCCAAACGCCAGCAGCGCCGAGGTGATCCCGCCGCCCAACACAGCCAGCGGAAGCGGAGCGCCCCAGGTATCCATCAAGTACATGCCTGTGTAGAATATGGAACATCCTCCACTGACGAATCTAAAAATCGTGCGGCACGCCTTTGATATCTGCCCTGAGGGATTTTTTGTTTGGATTACTTCTTCTGTGCCGCCTCCAAAATTGCCGTGTTGAACGCGGCGTTCACATCCACATCGGCGGACAGGGATTTATTTTGAGCGAGCATGTCGGCGAGCGCCTGCCATTGCTCCGCGCTTTGCCAGCCGAAGCCGTGTTCGCTTTGGGCGTCTTTCAACTCGGTTTCGAGCATGTATTTCATGTGGGCGGGGTCGGTTTCGGGTCCCGCATATTTCATCACGATTTCCACGGCTTCATCGGGGTTTCCCTCAGCGTAGGCAATGCCCTCGATCACCGAATCAAGAAAAAGGGTCAGTTCGGCGGCGTGGGCTTGGGCGTATTCTTCGCTGGCGGCGTAGGTCAATCCCAAAGTCGGCACGTCATAATCTGCCGCATCCCAAAGGGTAAGTTCACTGCCCCAACTTTTGAGCAGGTACGGCTCGTTGGATTTGAAGAGCGGATAGACATCCACCTGACCTTCGGAAAGAACGCGCGGATCGAAGCCGACATTGACCAGATTGATTTTGCTCACATCCGCGCCTGCGGCGGCAAGCAGGGCAAACAGGTCGGGCGGAGGCGTGCCTTTGTAGCCGACAGTTTTACCTTCCCAATCTTTGGGTGTGACCATGCCTGAATCTTTCAACGCAGCGAAGGCTTGCTGTCCCTTCTGCCCAATGAGCGCGATGGAGACGACAGGCAAACCAGGGTCGGCGCGGCGCTGGAGAACGGTAGCGGCGTCCATGGTGATCACTTGCACGGTTCCCGCCACCAGCAATTGCAGGTGTTCGCCATTGCCAGTGGAATGTTCGATGGTCACATCCAGCCCGTTTTGCTCGAAGAAGCCTTTTTCTTTGGCGATGTACGCGCCGACAAAAGGCAGATTGGCTTGCGGTTTATAGCCCGCCATGAAGGTCATGGGGATGAGAGCCGCCTGAGTCGGCGCTTCGGTCGGGGCGACGGGCGCAGCTGGTTCGGCGACGATGGGCATTTCCGTCAGGACGGCGGTTGGCGCGGAGCACGCGCTCAATAAAAACAAGGCAAGCATGAACAATGAAAATGCGGTCTTACGCATGGTACGATAAAACTCCTTCAATTGTTGAAATTTGAAAACCGCTTGCGGCGGATGATTCACGGTGATATTGACCAGCTTTTTCCTATCCCTTCCAACGCAGCGCCCTGCCCTCCAGCCAGGTGATGAGACCGTACGCACCCATGCCCGAAAGGGACAAAACAAAAATAGCAGCGAACATGGGCGGCAGGTTGAGGTTGCTGTACGCCATCCACATCACGCGCCCCAAGCCGCTGGAGGCTCCCGTCCATTCGGCGATGACCGCGCCCACCAATGCGAGCGGCGCGGTTACGCGCAGTGCCGCGAAGAAATATGGCAGGGCAAGCCAGGCGCGCAGGTGAATCAAAATCTGCCAGCGTGTGGCGCGGTGAACGCGCATCAGGTCGAGCATGTCGCCTTCTGCGCTTTGCAAGCCAACCAGCACATTCACCAGAGTCGGGAAAAAGGTCAACAGGGCGGTGATGATAATTTTCGGCAGTACGCCAAATCCCAGCCAGATGGTGAGCAGGGGCGCAATCGCCACCAGCGGCGTAGACTTGACCAGAATGGCAAGCGTCATCATGCCGCGTTCAAACTGTGGAAATAAACTAACCAGCGCGGCAACGATAATTCCAACCATTGCGCCGATGACCAGCCCCGTCAGCGCTTCGCCCAGAGTCACAAGCAAGGCGGTGAGAAAATAAACGGGTTGGGAAAAAAATGTCTGCGCCACACGGCTGGGGGCAGGCAGGATGTAAACGGGAACATCTTGCAAACGCACGGAAATTTCCCAAACCGTCAATGTGCCAGCCACCATCAAAGCGGCAAATAAAACTCCGCTTGTATTCTTCCTTCTCTCTTCTGCATTCTGCATTTTTATGAAATTCCCTGCCAGCCTCTCAACGCAGAGGGAGTGATGATGAAAGAACGCTCCACTTGCGGGGCGAGAGAGACGGCGAGGTTTTGTCCCAAATAGCGACGACTGAGACGCGCCAGCAGACGGTTTAAGCGCGGGTCATCGGCGTCGAACTCGGGCTGGGCAATCCCTTTGGCTGAAATGCGCCGAAGCGGTAACCAGGGTTCATCCACTGTCAGCGAAACCTGCGGATTGGCTAGCAAATAATCGCCCCAGCGCGAACCTTTCCATGCCAGCACATGAAAGGCTTCTCCATCCCACTCGTGCCAAACGGGGACAACATGCGGCGCGCCATCGGGGCGCACACAAGCCAGCCGCGCCGCCCAGGGCGCTTTGAGCAGCGCCGAAATTTGGGTTTCGGTGAGCGGCAGAGTTTCGCCAATTTCGGTTTGCGCTTCGCTGCGCCAGGGCGAATAATGCGGAGCGCCAAGACGATACGAAAGGCGGGCAGACATCTCCCGCAGGGCAGGCAGAACACGCTCGGCGGCGGTTTCATCCCAACGAAAAGCGGGCGCGCTCAACAGCAATGCCGCGTTTGGTAAAACTCCATCACGGCAGACAGGGAAGGCGACATCTAAAGCATCGCCTCGCCGATTAAGGCAAAACCCCTGCGCCTGAATTTCTATAGAAATGGGAGATTGAAAAAGCTGTCCCGCCGCGCTGGAGACTGGCAAACGCTGTCCCGTTTCAAACACACTTCGCACCTCGCGCCGCCCTTCAACCTGTCCCAATACCAAAGCCTCTCCCCCGCTGACAGGGACAAACAGCGCCAGCGTCTCTTCCAGCCCGCTGGACTCGGCTTCGTGATAGAACGCAGTCAACAAGTCGGCGGGCAGCGGAGAAGCGCCGCCCTGCCACGCCAGCAGTCGCGGACCTGCGCGGTAGCGTCCGCGTTTTTCGGCTTGCTCCACATAGCCCAGCGTTTTGAGCGTATTCAGAAGCACGAAAAGGGAGCTGCGCGAAATATCCACGCGCGAGAGTAAATCAGAAATATCTGCGCCTTGGGGCTGCTCCAGCAGGGTTTCGAGCAAAAATAAGGCGCGTTCAACGGAGGGGGAGTCGGTTTCGATTGGCATGATAAAATCCATTATGCTGAATGTAAATCCAGTATAATGGATTTTATCATCTACAGCAATCTTTTATCGAAGGCGCCAACACAATCCATAGTCACAATTTCGTAAGGGCGGAGAATCTGTACTTGACCTCTTGCATAAGTAGCCACAGAGTACACAGAGACCTTTGAGGAAAACCTCTTTTTTTCTCTGTGACCTCTGTGGCGAAACGGACTTTTGCAAGAGGTCTACTATTAATTGTTGTGATTATCCTGCGAAATCGTAGGGGGTCCGTTAAGAAAAACTGCCCGCCAACTGGGCGGGCAGTGGGATGGCAAAATTGTTTCCTTGAACGGTTTAGAACAAGGACGAGACATGCCTCATCAGCGTCCTTCTCGCAGCAGCTTCGATCTCTGGAAGCAACGTTTCGCGGCTGTCACTTGCAAGCAGTTCCCCAAACGTAACACGAGACTGTAAACCGAATAACTCTTTTCCAACTCAATTTTTACGGGATGTCCGTCAACCGTCGGGGTGGTCTTTTCAAACCCCGTTATGGCTTCGTTGAGCCAGGCTTCCTTTTCGGTGGAATACAATACGGAAACCACCACAGGCGCGGGCGGCGGCAGAATCAACTCACGCAGCGGCGCGTACGCAATCGAACGGAAGGATGGGACGAGCAGCGAGGCGGTCAAAATCCCGATTGCCCCCAGCAAATATAGGACGAACAGGAACCAGTTAATTCGAGGTGTATACATATTTATTTTCCGCTCTGAATATAAACGATGAAAAAAGTTTATCAGTTAATGGAATGTTAACAGGCTGAGATTAACTCTAACCTCATTCATGCTGATGCAAAGACGAATTATTGAAAGCGGTGTAAATACCATTCATGATCTCACCTTTTTAGAAGGCACGCAGATATTGTGGTGGAACGGGTGCGGGTTGTTTGAGTGCTTGGGCGGCATGCAGAGCCCAATATGGATCGCGCAGCATTTCGCGTCCCAGCAAAACCAGATCGGCGCGTTCGCTACGGATGATCTCATCCGCCTGCTCCGGGGCGGTGATCAGACCCACCGTTGCGGTTGGGATATCTGCACCGTGCCGCACAGCTTCGGAGATGGGGACTTGATAACCAGGTCCAACGGGGACTTTGGCTTGCGCCGCTCCACCGCCAGATGAGCAGTCAATCAGGTCAACGCCTTCTGTTTTTAGACGCCGTGCCAACTCCACCGAATCATCCACACTCCAACCACCATCCACCCAGTCCGTGCCTGAGATGCGGACGGTCAGCGGGAGGCGTTCATCCCAGACCTCGCGAACCGCGCGGACGGTCTCCAACAGGAATCGAATGCGGTTTTCAAAACTGCCGCCATATTCATCACTGCGTTGGTTGGAGACGGGCGAGTAGAAACTGTGCAGCAGGTAGCCGTGCGCCGCGTGAATTTCGAGCCATTCAAAACCAGCAGTCAACGCACGCGCAGCCGCCGCTCGGAATGAATCCTGAATCTGGTGAATCTCGTCCACGCTCAACTCATGCGGAACGGCATATTCATCGCTGAATGCAATTGGGCTGGGACCAACTCCCTGCCAACTGGGCAGTTCGTCGGGATGGCGCGGCTTTCCAATATCCCATGGTCGTCTTGAGCCAGCCTTTCTTCCTGCGTGCGCGATTTGAATACCAGCCACAGCCCCATTCTCTTTGATGACGCGTGTTACGCGCGAGAGCGGTTCGATGTGCGCGTCTGACCAAATGCCAACATCGTAGGGAGTGATTCGTCCAATCGGGTCGACGGCGGTGGCTTCTGCAATGATCAAACCTGCGCCGCCAACTGCGCGCGCTCCCAAATGGACAACCTGCCAGTCGTTGGAAAATCCATCGAGATAACTGTACATGCACATCGGCGAAACGCCAATCCGATTGCGTAATGTGATGTCTTTGATGGTGAGAGGTTCAAAAAGGTGGGGCATGGTAATCTCCAGTTTTGTTCAGATTTCGTTACCGTACAAATGACAAATTTGAACCGCAAAGCTCGCAAAGATCGCGAAGAAAAGCTTTAAAACTTAGCGTTCTTCGCGGTAAAAAAGGGCGAATGTACGGTAGAGAAGTTCAGATCATATCTCCAGCAATCGCGCCGAAAAGACAGGTGCGCGGATGGAGAGAGCGATTCGTCATCCAGCCTGCTCCAACTCGCTCAATATTGCTTCCACCAAATTAGCGCACTCTTCCAATTTTGCCGGGCTGATTTCTTCCGCAATATCATACCGTTGATGAGCGAGACTGCGCGTGCCTACGGCGCTCAACGCCACCGCGGGGACTCCGCGCATGGCAAACGAAGAATGATTGCTTTCGTACCACGGCTCGATCCACACCACGCCGGGAAAACCAGCAGCCAGTTTGCGCAGGTTGGTTTCAATCGCTTCGGGCATAGACAACGCGGTAACACTTGTAGTTCCCAACGAGGGACCCACTCCATCCAAATTGATCGCACAGCGAACCTCGGGGAAATACGCTTCCGCGCGGCGCAGGTATTCCTCATCGCCGATGGGAAGGTATTCTTCGCTGTCGAAGGCGATAAACTCCAGACCAAAGCGCGCGTCTCGTTGCGAGAGTCGTTTTGCCAGTTCAAGCACAACCGCCATACCTGCGGCATTGTCGCTTGCCCCGGGAGTATATATCTTGGTGTCGAAGTGAGCGCAGATCACAATACGACCTGTTTCGCGCCCTGCTTTTCGGGCGAGGATGTTCCGTGCGTGGGCAGGGACTCGCCGCGCGGAGATTTTCAGGTGGACGAGAGAATCTGCGCTGTGAATCAACTTCCGCGCAACTGCATGAGGGACGGTCACAGCGGGCAAATCCAATTCCCAATCCTCAGTGAGTTGACCGTAATAATCGGTGGAGGTGGGCGGTGCCATAATGGCGGCAGGCTGCAGCCTTTCAAGCGTCTGGATGACGCGCTCATCGCGCTCGTCTTTGAGAAACCAGGACTTGGGCGAAAGCGGTACGCGGGTCAGGTCGCCGTACAGCAGCAAAATCGCTCCATGCATGGATACGGACTCCAACTCAGCAATTGTCCCTGCGCAAATCAGCGGAGCGGTGACGTCGCATGAAAGTGAAAAGGCATTGGCTTCGGCTACCAATTGTTCATCGCCCAATTGCAAGTTGACATCATCCACCTCCCAAGCCGTGCAGGGATAGGGCTGATCTTCAACCTCCAAGCCAGCGGCGCGGAACTCCTCGCGGATGAAATCAGCCGCAGCATGGTTGGCAGGGGAACCAATCGGGCGTGGACCCAGATTGGTAAGTTTCAACAGCATGTCCATCATGTTCATGTCAGCCTCTTGGGGCAGTGGTTTGGATATCGAATCAATTACTTCTTCACTTCGTTGTCGTCGCCTGTGAGGATATTGCTATCTTTGACGTCGCCGTAAATATTTATGACTCGGCTCGCCGACTCTTTTCGGGCAATTTCTGTTTCAATGCCGCTCAAAATCTGCCGCACGTTAACAGTGACCAAGCGATTGCCATCCTTAACGCGACAGGTTTCATCGCCTTCCCGTTCCAGCATAAGCAGATATTCATATTCCAGCGGCTCGGCATTCGGAGCATTAGGAATCGGGACATACTTCTGCGCGTCCAACCCCTTGATTGACCCGTGAATCTCATCCAACTGATACCGTATCGCGGACAGGGCGTCTCGCCGCGTGTATTCTTGTCCGTCAATGGCGATGGTAATCTTGCGGTCTTCAATATCGGCTTTGACCAGGGCTTTGTTTTCACCAATTTTCAACACAACGCCCGTGCGCCAGACGAGACCATCGTCAATCTTCTGGTTCATGCGGACAATGAAGCGGGTGATGACACTGGAGGGTAAAACAGGATAGGCATACTCAAAGGCAGGGATGCCGTTGAATTTTAGTTCGGCGGGTTCGTCTTTGGGGAGCAGTGCCCAGTGAAGTTAAATTAGTAAGGCGACTAATCTCCACAGGCAGAGTAGCGTATTGATTGGTAGAGAACATCCCCCCTAAAATTAATTTTTTAAGTTTTGTAAGTTGACTTATTTCGGCTGGAAGGAAGGTAAGTTGATTGTTGGAAAGATCAAGTGAAGTTATATTGATAAGCAGCCCAATCTCCATAGGTAGAGCAGAAAGATTCAACTTTGATAAATCTAACTCGGTAGCTCCTGTTCTTAAGGCTTCTTCAATTCTTTCCAACGCAACTTCTTCAGGTTTTTTTTCTGCCATATATCCTCCAAATAATAGGTCATTGACAACTCATTCTAATACTCACCACCCACAAACTTCTCGTGGACCCAGAGGAACTCCTGGCGTTTGTTCATCATGCGGATGAGACCGTCGAATCCGTAGGATGGGTCTTTGTCCTTGAGGCGCTCAGGAAATTCCAAATGATATAATCATTTTACCAATGGGAAGCAGGCAGTAAGGCAACTGTTTTTATAGGAGTAAAACATGAAAAAGACATTTACGGCTTTTGTAGAGTACGACGACGAGAGCAAACTTTATGTGGGGATCATTCCCAATGTGCCAGGCGCTCACACGCAAGCGGAAACTTTGGATGAGTTGCAGCGCAATTTACAGGAAGTACTTGAACTTTGTTTGGAAGAAAATCCAGAGATTGCCAATGAGACCCTGCATTTTGTAGGTACACAGCAGGTAGAGATTGCATTATGAGTAAATTGCCGATGGCGAACTTCAAGACGATGGACAAGATTCTTCGTCGGCTTGGTTTTGACGCTGTACGCCAGAAGGGCAGTCACGTTTTTTATCGGCACGCAGATGGCAGGACGACCACACTGCCCAATCATGGCAACAGGGACATTGCCCGTCCGCTTATACTTGAAATCTTGCGGGAAATTTCTGTCTCTCCAAATGAGTTTGTAAAACTGATCGAAGAAGTTTAGCCTTCAAAATAACTTCAATTAAACACCTCGCTTGCGGGGTGTTTTCGTTTAATACTCACCTGCAAACTTCTCGTGGATCCAAAGGAACTCCTGGCGTTTGTTCATCACGCAGACGAGACCGCCGAATTCGTAGGATGGGTCTTTGGCTTTGAGCAGGGCGTGGAGTTCACATATTTCAAGCATTATCTTTCACATACATTTCAGCGAAGTGTTCCATCAACAGGCGGTGGACGAAGATATATCCGCCACCAACGCGGCGCAGGAAGATCAGGTCAACGCAGTGGTCGAGGAACTTACCAATGTTCGTAGCGCACCAAATCAGTCAGCGGTTTACGGATTTTGGGACCAGGCTCATCGGCTGGATAGCCAAGAGGCGTGAAGATCACTGGCTCGGCTTCATCAGGGAGCTGCAACACGCTGCGCGCGGCTTCCACGTTAAAAGCTGCGATCCAGCAGGTTCCAAGTCCCAGATTGGTAGCCGCCAGAATGAGGTGGTCCGCCACAATCGCCGCGTCAACTAGGCGGGCATTGAAGCGGTCACTTTTGCGCACCCATGCCTGTGAAGAGATCGCACATACGGCAATTACCAGTGGAGCCTGAACGAACCACGGGCGGTGGTAAATCTTCCCGATCTCCTCTTCGCGCCCAGCCGTATGCATCACCACCAACTGGATCGGCTGCAGATTGTGAGCGGTTGGCGCCAGGCGCGCCGCCTCCAGAACAGCCTGCAATTTTTCGTCTTCGACCGAGTCGGGGCGATAGGCTCTCACGCTGTAACGTGCGGCGATTAACTCTGAATATTCCATGGGTACTTGATCCTTCCATTAAGAAAATCTGTGATGCGAGAAAAAGGTTCATGATTGCAAAAAACAAAACCGCCCACGCAAAGTCAATTGCGCAGGCGGTAGGATTGCCTATGATTTCCCTATCCGCTACGCGCCCAACCGCGTAGTCCGTTTCGAAGCCTTGTTGGGCTTCTTTGCCAAGTATACCAGAGGGAAAGGAGTCCCGATCCATTTTGTCAGCGCGTTGCTTCGCCACAAAGATAGCGCAACAACCCTTCGCCACTATGCTGGTGTTGTTGAAGAGATAAATGTTAGTTACGCCATGCAACAGCATCAACCAACAAAAGAGTTTCAAATTCATCGCATGAATTGGGAGTAACGACCATGGATAGATATTCTGTTATTAACGTGCGGCTTTCAAAACAACTCAGGCTGGTCTATAAGCCGCATTTTTATGCAATTAATGTTACTTGCAAGATCAACTTTAATGTTATCACAAAAATAATTGGATACGGGGGAATAATACTTGAGCCCTTCATGGTTTTAGGTTTATCCAAGCCCAAGAAATACTACTTCCATTTGCTCAGCAA
>CAMCQT010000101.1 GCA_945877125.1 Candidatus Brevifilum fermentans
GCTGGTGCAATTGCCCTCTTCCCCACAGAAGAACTATCGTTCCGCTCGCAGCCGGTTGTCTCACCTGAGACCTTGATTCGCCGCGTGCCCACTTCAGAGCAGTTAATCAGCCTTGAGCCAGCCAACCAAGCCATTGCAAAAGTCGGCATACAGAATCAGTGGATCAAGGTACGTGACGCCAGCAAAAAAGAAGGGTATGTTGCCGCATGGTATGTGAAATACGCGGGCGGCTCCACCGCAAGCGCAACTGTCGCATCTGCGGCGCCAGCCGCAACCGGCGCAACTGGAAAAGTAAAAACCACAGTCGAGATGGTCTCGTTGCGCAATCAACCTGTTGTCAGCGATGCCTCCCTGATTAAGCGCGTACCGATCAACTATGAATTCACCATTGCAGAAGCAGGCGGTGAAGCAAAGATCGGCGCAAATGATAAATGGATCAAAGTGAAAGACGCAACGCATGAAGGCTATGTTGCGGCTTGGTTTCTTGCGCGCTAAATTGAGAACAGTTCATGGAAGAAAAAACAGGATCACGCAAGACTAAAATCTTCATTTCCTACTCGCGCAAAAATAAACTCTTTGTTCGCAAGTTAAACAAAGCGGTTGACGAGAGCGGCATTGAGTCATGGGTAGATTGGGAAGGCATTCCGCTCAGCGCAGATTGGATGGTGGAAATCACGGCCGCCATTGAAGCGAGCGATGCGTTTGTTTTTGTGATCAGCCCAGACTCGCTCAAATCCAAGATTTGCATGGATGAGTTGGAACTGGGTATTAAGTACAACAAAAAGATCATCCCCGTTTTATACGCCGACCCCGACAAGGGGCAGAAGATGCACCCCAAACTGGCCTCGACCAATTGGGTATATATGCGTCCCAAGAAGGATGACTTCAAAGCGACAGTTCCAAAGTTGGTTGAAAGCATCCAAACCGATCTGGGCTGGGTGCAAAAACATACGCGTCTTCTGCAACGCGCCACCGAATGGGAGCAAAAAGAGCGTAACAAAAGTTACCTGTTGCAAGGCTCAGACCTCGGCGACGGCGAACATTGGATGATCGAATCAACCAAGGACGAAACGCGCGCCGTAGCTCCCGTCCAGGCGGAATACATCAGCACCAGCCGCAAGATTGCCGTTCAGCGCCAAAGAAACCTAACCATCGGCATCGGCGCGGCATTGGTGCTCAGCGTATTTCTAGGAATCTACGCGTTCAATCAAAGCATTGAAGCGCGCAAAAGCAGAGATAAAGCAGAGAGCAGCCAGAAAGTTGCGGAAGCCAATGAGCTGGCGCGCGCCACCCAACAAGCCATAGCCGAAGAACAAAAAATAATCGCCGACGAGAACGCACAAAAGGCAAATGCTCAACGCAGTTCTTCTGAATCCAAGATCTATCAGGACAGGGTTGGCGAATTACACACCAGCACCCTGCTGGCCTTGCACGCATATCAGCAATTGCCTGATCTTGAAGATGCAGAAAATATCCTGCGGCACAATATCAGCTTGCTCCCAATTCCCATTAAGCAAATGAATGTAGATGCGCGCATCTGGACGATCCTGGCCAGTCCGGATCAGCAAAAATTTGTGACAGTTGATTCTGCTGGCAAAGCCTGTGTCTGGAGCATGGAAGATGGCTCACAATTCTTCTGCGCGCAACATGACGGTATTGTGTATGACGTTGTCATGACCCAGGACGGTAGTGTTTTGATTACAGGAACCGAAAAAGGACTACTCACCTTTTGGGATGCAAATACAGGCAAGCAGATAAAATCCCTGCAATTTGACGGAACCATCTGGGAATTAAGCCTGCATCCCAGTGGACGCTGGTTGGGCGTAGCTAGAAGTAAAGCAGTCAGTATTATTGACATGAAAAACTTCAGTGAAGGGCTTTACTTCACACAAAGCAGCGATGTTAAAGCAATTGATTTTGATGATTCTGGCGCGTACATGGCCATTGGCAACACCGATGGAGGTATTTCCATCTGGACGGTTATGGGAAGCCAGACAATAGCAGGTCCCAAACACAATGGCGCCGTCATTGACCTCGAATTCAGCCCGGACAGCAAATGGGTGGTCAGCGTGGGAGAAGACAGCACCGCGCGCGGCGCATTAACCACATATGGCGGGCAAAAGTATTCCGTTATACAAGGTGATTGGGTCGAAGATGTTACGTTTGGACCCGATAGCTCCTGGTTTGTAACCGTATCAGACGACAACACAGTGCGCGTCATTGATACTGCAACAGGGCAGGAAAAACTACGCATGGCACAAGCTAATTTTGTGCAAAAGGTGCGCGTCAGCAAAGATGGACAATGGATCGCCACAACAGGCTACGATAAAACCGTCCGCATTTGGGATTCAGCAAGCGGGACGGAAGTGATGCAAATTCCCATCGCGGGTATTGGGTCGTCCATTCGTTTCAACAAAGATTCCACACGCCTGATCGTTGGCGATTATGACGGTCACGTGACTCTTTGGGATATTTCACAACTCAAGGCTCGGACAGGGGTCGCTCAATTTTCAGAGTTCGTGAATGAGGCGCATTTCAGCCCGAACGGAGAATGGCTGGCTGTTAATCCAGATGATAGGAACGTTTGGCTGATCCCTTCAGATCAACTGGGCAAAGCAGAAGACAGCCGCAAAAATTTATTCAGCACAAATGGCTTAACCAGCAATATGGCAATCAGCGCAGACTCAAAATGGGTCGCGGTCGTGGAACAAGACGAAAACATTGCCGATTACAACCGCGTCGTTCTGGTCAGCGCAGACGGCACACGGAAGTATTCCCTTACCCACGACGGAAAGGTTATCAACGCAACGGCCTTCACGCCCGATAGCAAGCAAATTGTCACCGCCGATGAAAAGGGACTTATTAATATCTGGGATGTGGAAAACGGGAAAAAATCCTACAGCATTAATACTGAAGGCGTAATTCTTTCCCTTGCCGTATCTCCCAACGGAAAATATCTGGTTGCGGGTATTGAAGAAGGCAATCACAGCATTGTTTGGGACCTCACCACAAAGACGCAAATTGCAACGCTGGAACAAATCGGCAGGATCAAAGCTGTTCAATTCAGCAAGGATGGAAAATCACTCGCTACAGGCAGTTCCGAAGCCACGGTATATTTTTGGAATGTGGAAGATGGCTCCTTTAGCCGCGCAGAAGATCAATTCCGTTTGAATGGAGAAGTATTATCCCTGGATTTCGGGCCAGACAGCAAGCAACTGGCCGCAGGAGATTCCACTGGATATGTCTATCTTTTTGATCTTACACTCAACCAGGAAATTGCCCGTCTGCCCCACGTTGATAAAGTGACCAGCATTTCGTTTTCGCCAGATGGCAAGCAACTCGCCATCGTATCGCGCAAAACAGTGTCCTTATGGAATTTGCCTTCCATTCCACTGGTAATGCGCAGCCAATTGACAGAAATCGCCTGCGCACGCCTGATCAACAATTTTGACCAAATTAAATGGAAACTCTTGTTCTTTGAAGAGGAATATCGCCCCATCTGTCCGAACCTGCCCGCAGGTGAAAACTAAAATTATTGGAGAAGCCAATATGGAAAATCAACCTCAACAAGTCACACCTATTTTGGAAGTCGCATGGACACGCTTTGCCCAACTGGATGCAGCCTCGTTAAAGCGGTCAAAATCGCACCTCAACATGCGACGATGGATCGCGGCGCTCGGAGTTCTGGCAACCTTATTTGCCATCCTGACAGAACTTTATCCTGAAAATTTCTCGCCGCTGGGCGCGGTAATTTTGAAACTCTTGCTTATTATCTCGCCGATTCTGGCATCCATTCTCGCCGCATTCGTAAGCAAGTTCTTCTCAACCGGTGATTGGCTGGTGACACGCGCAGGCGCAGAAGAGATATTAAAAGAGATATACAGCTATCGCACCATCTTACAGAATACAACAACTCGACGCGCCTGGCTTGAAAAAAGATTGGAAGAAATTCAACGCTCCGTCTTTAGCGGAATGAACGGTGAGTTGATACTTGAACCCTATAAGGGAGCACTTCCGCCTGCGCCCCGCTTTAGCCCCAAGTACCCAAATAGCGACCCAGGCTTTCACGACTTAACCGGAGATGAATATTTCCGCTTCAGACTTGAAGATCAATTAAATTGGCACACACGTGAAGTAAACAGAAGACAAAAGGAACGAACCCGCCTGCAATGGTTTATTCTCATCTCAGGCGGCATGGGCGCCTTGCTTGCGGCATGGGGTCCCCCAATCGCGTTGTGGGTTGCCCTCTCCGCGGCTTTCACTTCGGCATTCATCGGCTGGCAGGAATTACGCAGTCTGGATTCCGTCGTTCGAAATTACAGCAAAGTGATCATGGAATTAAATATCCTCTTCGATCATTGGAAGAATTTGGAAGGCGAAGAACAGAGCCAAACAGAGTTCTACAAAACAGTGCGCTCCACAGAGGATATCTTGTGGGGACAAAACGTGGAATACATCAAATCGATGCAGGAAGCCTTACGCGATTCTGACCTTGAAGAGGAAGCCAGCCTGATCAACCGCGTGATAAAAGAACAACGCGATTCAGACAACCGCTTTAAGGCAGAGATGGCAGACGCAATAGGTGACTACACCCGAGAGAGTATGCTCGACTCTGAGAAAACCCTCACCGAAACCTTCAAATCCGCGCTTGGTACGCTTTCTGAGGAAGCATCCTCAGATTTGGTACAGGCCGAGCTTGCCGCCATGCAGAACGCAATCCAAGACGCCGCAGAAAATATCGCCGAACGCATTGGCGGATTCTCCTCCTCGCTCAAAGCGATCCAGGCAGAGTTCGACGGCGTGGAAATTGGCAGCAACACGCCCATGAGCGTACTTAATGATCTCCTGTCGCGCTATCCAAAAACAACCGACGCCAAGGGATAACCAATAATGACTGACCCAAATACAACTGCTCCAAAAGAAGTAACAGCAGACGCCAGTAAACCAGCCGACCTGCCTCAGGCGCAAACACCTCCCCCGGCTGATATACCAAGACCCACCCAACTTCCGGCGGTTGTTGCCGAACCTGTCAAACAGGAAAATGTCGCAAAAATGCTGCCTCTTCCTGGCGCGAAAACAGAAGAGGCACCGCGCTTGATCCGCCCGGAGGTTCGTCCCCATGCCTTTGTGGTGATGCCCTTCGGAAAGAAGAAAGGCGGAGACGGTTCACTGTATGATTTCAACGCAATCTACAAAACGTTGATCGGACCTGCGCTTGAAGAGGCCGGCTTTGAACCCTTCCGCGCCGATGAAGAAACCACATCAGGCGACATTCTGACAGACATGTTCCAGGAGTTATTGCTGGCCGATCTGTGTATATGTGACTTGAGCATTGACAACGCGAACGTCTATTATGAACTTGGCATCCGTCATGCCTTCCGCAAACGCGGCGTGGTGCATATTCAGGCTGGGCGCGCGTACATGCCTTTTGACATTTTCAATGTCCGCACCCTGCCTTATCACATCACAGCAGAAGGCGTGCCGGATCCGGCTTTTATCAAAACCGATATTCAAGCCATCGCCCGCATGACCCGGGACACCTGGGCATCAGACCGCGATGCGATCCACAGCCCAATTTTCAACTTACTTTCCGGGCTAAGGGAACCGGAACGGAGAACCTTGCGTACTCCGCTGGCAACAGGCTTTTGGCGTGAATACAATGAATGGCGGGAAAGAGTTACCGTTGCACAACGTCAGAAGCGCATTGGCGATATTTTGCTGCTGACAGAAGAGATACGAAACCCCCTTATCAAAGAAGAGGCAATCGGCGAAGCCGGCAGGGCACTCGAAAACATGGGTCGCAATGAGCTTGCATTGGTGCAATATCGCAAAGGTTTGGAAGTAAACTCAGGCAATTTGGAATTCCGCCGTAAGGAAGCTTTTCATCTTAACCGCCTTGGCCGTGTGGATGAAGCAATTGTCAAACTCGAAAACCTGCTAAATGATTTTCCAAATGACAGTGAAGCGATCTCATATTTAGGCCGAATTTATAAGGAAATGTGGACAGATTCCTGGAAATACATCAACGATAAAGCCAAACGCATGAAAAGCGCATTTGACTCTTATCACTGGCTGATCAAAGCGGCAGATATTTACATGAAAGGTTTTCACATTGATCTCAATAATTCCTATCCTGGCGTCAATGCGCTCACCCTTTCGACAATAGTTCTGCACCTGGCCGATAAATTTGACGATAAAAAAGACCCAGACCCAGATATCACCCGCCTCCGCCAGGATTTGCCCGAATTACGCGGCGCCCTGATCTTTGGGCTTGAAGAAAGGGCTGATGATGATAGAGCAGATTATTGGACCTTGATCTCGCTTGCCGAGTTGCGAGTACTCACTGCAGAAACTCCATCCAGTGTAGTTCGTGCTTATCGAAAAGCACTCACTGCTTCACGCCGAAATCTATTCTTTCTGAACTCCTCTTTAACGCAATTGGAGATTCTCAAAGCGCTTGGCTTGCGCGATGAGTTTGTACAAGTAGGCATTAACACAATTCAGGAAGAGATAGCGCGAACAAGCGGAGATGAAAACCAGACCGCATCGAGTAAAAAAAGCAAATCGAAAAAAGCAAAACAGGAGGGACGAGCTTTTCTCTTCACAGGCTATATGGTTGATTACCCAAGTAAAGATAAGAAGACCTTCCCGGCAGACAAGGAAAATGAAGTCCGCCAGGATATTCTCCAAAAATTGGAAAAATTCAACATAGGACCGGAAGACAGGGCGTTCGTAGCTGGGCTATCCGCAGGAAGCGAGATACTCTTTGCCGAAATCTGCGCCGAAAAAGGTCTAAAAGTAAAAGCCTTCCTACCCCTGGCCGAATCAGCCTATATTCGTCAATTTGTGTCCCCTTGTGGTGATGTATGGGTGGACCGCTTCTATAGGATTCGAAATCACCCGATGGTTGAAGAATTTTATCAAGTTGAAAATGTGGGTTTGCCCAAAGTTGGAGATGACCCCTACGAACGCAATAACCGCTGGGCATTATATTCATCCCTTGGGCGCGGCATAGACAAGGTAACCCTGATCGCATTATGGAACTCACATGGCGATAAACCGAAAGACCGCGACGCCCGTCTTGTCAACCACATGATCGAGCTAATGCGCGACACAGGCGGCTCCATCGAACAAATTAGCACTGCAAAATATGTACTCCGCACCATTGATAATGTCTTTGATCGCCTGATGAACACTGAACCGCCCAAGGTAAATAAATTAGAACCATCGCAACCGGCAAAAACACGCAGGGATAAAAAATAATATCAGCCTGTATTAAAAAGAAACCCGCCAATTAACCGGCGGGTTTCATTATTTCTGCAGCTTTCGCCTTTGGATAAGGCCATATTTCGCCTTTTATACCTTTTGCAAGTAAAAAATCCCCTGCCCGCACAGTTACCGTCCCCTCAAAAGTACGCACACTTACCATCTGATCTTCATCGCCATCTGTTATATCTATCAGCGGCACAAGCAATGTAACCGCACGTTTGACACAAAGCCCGGGCGCGGTGATCAGATAAGTTTCATCAAAAATATGTGCATCAATCGGCCACATATCGTCAGGCTTGTCCATTTCGCTGATCAGTAAATCGCCTTTCTTGGCCGTCAATTTTGCCCCCCAGGATGTAGTCACTTCCATCGTTTGAGGCTGACCCGCTTCGGGAACAAAAGGCACTACACGGCGTGGAGCCATATTACGATACGGCCTGAAGTTCAAGGAATTTAATATTGGATCATCAGACTGTAAAACAACAGGTTCTTTCATAATAATACTCTCCAATAAATTATATAGGCTTCATTATAATGTTTGTGAGTCACTTATGACAATGCCGTTATTCAAAACCAATCACACGCTTGCAATGCCCTACCCACTGTGCTATAAGAAATGAATTACTGGTAAAACGGAGACTACTCATGCGCCCTTTATTTTTAAAACACGTCATCGTAACTTTCGGCATCCTGCTTATCACGTCCCTGGCTTGCTCATCGCTCACCCCATCTGCCGGACCCCAAACAAGTTTTCGCTACGACAACCTGCCAGATGCAGGACAGAATGACAAAACCGTCGCAAAATTTCGCGCCATCTCACAATGGGGAAAAACCAGCATCACGTATTATTTCGTCAACGGAACTGGAAAAATTAACGGGAATACCGAGCGAGACCTGATCCGCGCTGCCTTTGCGCTTTGGGCAGATGAGACCCCGCTCACATTTAACGAGGTAGCTGATTCTGCTCAAGCAGACATTCTCGTCGGGTGGGCAGAGGGCGAACACGGCGACGGCGACCCCTTCGACGGACCTGGCGATGTACTCGCGCACGCATCCTATCCGAATCCATATCAAGACAAGCAGGTCTTTCTGCACTTTGATGACGCCGAAAGATGGGTCAACAGCGAAACTCAAAACGTAGACCTGCTGACCGTCGCCGCGCATGAGATCGGGCACAACCTCGGACTGGATCACAGCAACGACCCAAACGCGCTGATGTATCCATCGTATTCCGAGCCGCACCGCTTCCTCGGGCAGGATGATATTGCAGGCGTGCAATCTCTCTATGGGCTGGCTGCCAAACCCGCAGAATCACCCGCCGCCCCCCCACAGGGAGCAACCCCGCCGCCTAGCGAAAATCAAGACAGTGACAAGGACGGCATCTCAGATCAAGATGAAATTCTCCGCACAGGCACAGACCCAAAGAAAGCAGACACCGACGGCGACGGAATCAATGACGGCGTGGAAGTCATCTACCGCATGAATCCGCTGGACGCAGACATGGACAAGGACGGCGTGAACGATGGTCAGGAAGTGGCACAAGACAGCGACCCTTTCTTCCCAGACCAGGCTGTGGATGTTTCGCCAGAGTTAAACAAAGAAGTGAGCGACTTCATCACGAAAGCCATCCAACTTCAAGTTGAAGCCTATCGCAAAGGTGATGCAGACATTGCCGCGCCGATCATGGCGGGCGATATTTTTGCCACACTCGAAAGCGACATCGCAGCTCTCAATCAACAGGGCTTTGCACAAATCTCGGAAATGGATTTTTACAAAAGTTACATCAACGACATTCGTGTGCTCAGCAACACAAGCCTCGAAGTGGACACCTGCGAAGTATGGAGCACGAGCATTTACCGCCGCTCGAATGGCGAGTTGATGCAAAGCACCGACCCGCGCCTGCTTCCGCAAACCATCCACATTCAAAAACTTGATCAGGGCTGGTTCATCACCGAAGTCAACTTCTTCGATGCGCCTGCTTTTTGCAATTAGCATCATGTCATTGCGAGGGCGCTTTTGTACTTCGCCCGAAGCAATCCCTGTGATAATGTGAAGATTGCTTCGCCGCAAAGATATAGGAAACACTCGTGAATAAACTCATCGTCATTATTGGTCCCAGCGGAGTTGGCAAAACCACACTCGCGCGCGCCTTGTGCGAAAAACAAAATTTTGCAATTGCCTACGAACAGCACAGCGAAAGACCTTTTCAAACGCTCTTCAAGCAAGACCCAAAATATGCACTCGCCAATCAGTTGGATTATTTACTTTTTCGCGCCGAGCAAGAACGGGAATTGCGAAATGGGAATAACCCCGCGCTGATGGATGGCGGACTCGACCTGGATTTTCACGGCTTCACACGCCTCTTCCACGCTCATGGCTGGCTCAGCGACGCGGAGTTTGATCTGTGCCGACGGTTTTACGAACACACCCGCAGCCTGCTTCCGCCGCCAGATTTAATCGTCTCGCTCAGCGTCGCCGAAGAAACCATCAGCCAGAGACTTGCCGCTCGAAGCAGGATCAACATTGCGTCGAGTGAAGATACGGCGACTTTCAATTCCTTCGTCGAAGAATGGCTGAATTCAATTCCCGCTTCACATTTGTTGAATCTGGATGTTTCAGGTGAATCATCAAACTATACAAAAAGCGTTGAGATCATTCTGGACAGGTTGAAATGATTCGGGTGTGTTTCAAATGATTTAAGAAAAAGCCGTGTTTCGTGTTTCGTTTGAAGGCTTACGAAACACGTTACAAATAGACAGGTATACTTACAGTCTGTAATTGCTGAACTGCCTATTTGTGTTTATTTCCGTCTGGAGTTTTCATGTCCGTCCAATCGCCAATCAAAAATCAAAAATCAAAAATCGCTCTTTACCTTCCGCTTATCAAATCCTCGCAAACGGGCTTGCTGCTCGCAACAGGCATCGCGGGTTATCTTAGCGCAGGCACACGCATCGGCTTGCTGACTTTGCTCGGTATGTCGTTCAGCCTCTTCCTAGCCATCAGCGGATCGACCATCATGAACATGTGGTACGACCGCGACATTGACGCCAAGATGAAGCGCACGCACAAACGCTCCGCCGCATCGGGCGAGTTAAATCAACGGGAAGTATTTTGGGTTGGCATGATAATCTCGGTGCTTGGCATTGGCTGGGCATTACTCATCGCGCCCCTCTTCGGTCTGGTCGTGTTTGCAGGCTGGTTCTTCGACGTGGTGGTTTACACCCTCTGGCTCAAACGCCGCACCGCGTGGAGCATCGTCTGGGGCGGCATTTCGGGCGCGATGCCCATTCTCGCGGGGCGTGTTCTCGCCACCGGTCACATTGACCTGGTTGGCATCCTGCTTGCGCTCGCCATCCTGTTTTGGATTCCCACTCACACACTAACCTTCTCGATCAAATTTCGCGAAGATTACAGCAACGCGGGCATTCCTACTTTTCCATCCACATACGGCGATACATTCACCCGCGCCACAATTGCGATCTCATCGGCGCTCGCCGCGCTGGCAATTGGCTGGGCAAGCGTGCTGATCGGAATCAGCGCGGGCTATCTGCGCCTGATTGCCGTGCTGACGGCTGGTTTGCTGCTGCTTGCCTTCGCCACATTCCGAGTGCAATCTGAGCAGATCAATTTTGGGCTGTTCAAGTACGCCTCACTTTACATGCTATCCTCGATGATTATTCTGGCTACAAAAGCGTTCTAATCATGAAAATGACCGCGCTTGACCGCGTTCTTCTTTTGCTCACAGGCTTGCTTGCCGCCTATCAAATCGTCGTCGGCATTGACCAACTCTCCACTGCGCCGATCATCGCCTACACCATTGCATTCGGCGTCTTGCTCGTGGCAGGACTTCTGCTCATCATCCTCGGCTTTGATGTCTTGGATTCACCCGTCGTGGTCATCGTCTCGACCATCATTCCCCTCGCCCTGTCTTTGGGATTAGTCTGGGAGCATCTCGCCTCCTATCGCATCCTGTACCTGATCTTCACCATCAGCGGTTTCCTCGCTGTGAGTTTAACCCGCGCAATCCCGATGAAGAATCGCGAACGCGTTTCCACCATCACCATTGCAGTCGTGCATGGCATCGCAGGCATGACCATCTTCCTGCTGCCCATCATCCTCTCGGCTCAGGGCGTGATGAAATCCGCATTCGCGCTGGTAGGCATCGGCGGAGCAATAATCGGCATCGGCGGATTATTGCTCTCGTTCCTAAAAGCAGGCAAGCCCATCTTATCAAAAAATACAATTCTAAAAGTCCTGCCAGGGCTGTTGCTTCTCATGGCAACCTGTTTTGTGGCAGGCTTCAAATTTGGATAAATAAACAGTAGGTCACGCTTGCAGCGTGACTTTTTTATAGGAGTCTCAAATGTCATCAAATAGTTTCTTCGCAAAATCCCTGCGTTTCATTGGCATTGTGTTAATGGCACTCACAGGCGGGTTCACGTTATTGGGCGGAATTGGCACGACCTGCGCGGCTTTATTCCCAACCAAATATGACTCAATGGCTGCGCTTGCTCCCTTTCAATGGCTGTACATCCTCTTCGTACTCACGGGAATCATCATCGGCGTGATGGGCGTGCGTGCAACCATCATGCTTGTCAAAGGCGCAGATAAATCCTATCAAGCCGCATTTGATTCATTACTCGCGGGTGTTGTTGTAGGAATCATTCATATCATCGTCTCACGTGCCCTGCGCGGAAAATCCATGCCAGTGGATGCGGTGGTGTATACCACGATCTTCACGCTGCTCATTTTCATGCTCTTCAAAATTCCCGCCATCTGGCAGGGCGTGGATTTCACAAAAGCCAAAGCCAGCGACAGCAAAACTGCGGGCGGCGCGGCGGCAATTGCATTGGGTCTGTTCACGCTCACCGTGCAATACACGATGGGCGCCACTCACACCTGGGGCGGCGTAAACTACGCGGATGCGTTCAACACGTCCATGACAGTGATCGGGATTGGGTTGCTGCTTTTGGGCGCGGGAATATTTATCAGCTTGAGATATGTCAAAGGAACAGCGCTCAAGCTGCAGGTTCAGCAGTGAAGCGGTTTTAAATCAAATTAAATAAAAAAGTCCCCATCGTTTTGATGGGGACTTTTTGCTTTTCAGACTTCCTTTTCAGGTGAGGTGGAACCTTTTCTCATCTGCTCTTCCTGCACCATGCGGATGCCGTTTGCAACTTGATTGCTCATCTTGGAAATTTGATCCTGCAATTGCATCAGTGTATCCACCACATAATTATCTGCGTCAATGCGGGTGGATTCCGCTTCGCTGCGCGCCTGGCTAAGGATTTGTTCTGCACGGCGCTGCGCCTCCTGCACGATCAAGTCACGCTCAACCAGTTGATCGGCTTTATCACGCGAGAGTTGCAGGGTGCGGTTGGCTTCTTCCTGTGCTTGCGCCATCACACGGTCACGCTGAGCCATGACTTGCTGGGCTTTTTTTACTTCTTCAGGAATGGCGATACGCATCTGGTCAATTAATTCCAACATGCGGTCTTCATCCACGACGACGTTATGCGTGAAAGGCACAGCCTTGGCGGCGTTGAAGAGTTCTTCCAATCGGTCAATGAGTTGCAGGATGTCCATAGTTTACTCGCAAGTTAAAAATTTATTTTCTATTTTCTAATTCTAGCACAAATTAATCACGAAGAGCGTTCGGCGGAGATTGCTCTCCCATATTAAGTACTTTGGCGTGCAGGGCTGCCTTCACATACGGCGGAACCATGCTGGAGACATCGCCATTGAGCATGGCAATTTCGCGCACAGTGGACGAGGATAAAAACGTATGCTGTTCAGCGGTGATGAGCGCAATGGTTTCAATATCTTTCGCAAGCCGTTGGTTTGCCAATGCCATGCGGAATTCAAACTCAAAATCAGAGAAAACGCGCAAGCCGCGCACAACCACTTGCGCATTTATCTTGTGGGCAAAATCAACAGTCAAGCCGCTGTAGCCAGTAACCTTGATCTTGGGACTATCCTTGAAAGCTTCCTGTACCAATGAAATACGTTCTTCGGGAGAAAATATTAAACTCTTCAACGGCTTGTCATAGACAGCCATGACAACTTCATCAAAGAGACGCGCCGCGCGCGTTGCTATGTCAATGTGTCCAAGGTGGATCGGGTCAAACGTACCGGGAAATAATGCTCGAACCATGATTCTCCATTTTTTCAAACACGAAGTACACAAAGTCCACTAAGGTTGGGAGCCTTAATACTTTGTGTAATTCGTGTCCTCACCTGCACTGCACCAAACGCAGTGCGGTGCAAGTGTTGTGTTTAAGAAACGTCCCCTTTGCCTTCGCCCCAGAATCTTTCAAAGGCTTCTGCAAGCAAGGCGTGTTCGGGTTGTTCCAGGTATGGGTCACGCTCAAACAAGGCTTGCGCCTGCGTGCGTGCTTTTTCGATTAGTGGCACATCGGTGATGCTTGCCATTTTCAAAGTGGAGGCAAAGCCAGCCTGACGTGTGCCTAAAAATTCGCCTGGGCCGCGTGTCTTAAGATCGAGGTCGGCCAGTTCAAAGCCGCTGTTGGTTTGTGACATGGCTTGCAGGCGTTCGTTCTCGGTGGCGTCTTCATGGGTGGGGATGAGCAAACAATACGATTGCTCCGCTCCGCGCCCCACACGTCCGCGGAGTTGATGCAACTGCGCCAGTCCAAATCGGTCTGCGCCTTCGATCAGCATCACGGTCGAGTTCGGCACATCCACACCTACTTCGACCACTGTGGTTGAAACGAGAATGTCATATTCCTTGTCGCGGAATTTTGCCATCACTTCATCTTTTTCAGCGGGCTTCATTCGTCCATGAAGCAGACCCACTTTGAGTTTGGGGAAGATTTCCTTCGACAAAACTTCAAAATCATCCACAGCGGCGCGGGCTTCGATCTTCTCACTTTCATCGATCAGCGGATAGACAATGAATGCCTGCCTGCCGTCTTTGATCTGCCCGCGGATGAGCGTAAACGCGCGCTCGCGTTCCTGCGGACGAAGGACATAGGTGCTGATGGGTTGACGCCCGACGGGCATTTCATCAATCACCGAAATATCGAGGTCGCCAAAAACGGTCAACGCCAGCGAGCGCGGAATGGGCGTGGCGGTCATCACCAGCAAATGCGGATTTGTGCCCTTGCTGCGCAGTTCCTTGCGCTGCTCCACACCGAAACGATGCTGTTCGTCAATCACGATAAATTGCAGATCCTTGAACAGAACATCTGGCTCAATTACCGCGTGCGTGCCGATCACAAGTTTCACTGAACCATCTGCCAGCCCCTGACGGATTTCTTCCTTACGAATATCAGGTGTGGAACCCACCAGCAGGCGAATTTCGCTCTCTTGCATCGTGCCGCCCTCACCCGCCAGCAGATTGGTAAAGTTACGATAATGCTGTTCTGCCAAAATGGAAGTCGGCGCCATAATCGCAGCTTGCGCTCCCCCGTCAACGACAATTGCGGCGGCTAACGCGGCAACGACTGTCTTACCCGAGCCGACATCACCTTGCACAAGTCTGTTCATGGGCTTGCCAGAGTCCAAATCGGCGCGGATCTCTTCGAGCGATTTTTGCTGGGCAGATGTCAAAGTGTAGGGAAGGCTTGTTGTGCGGGCATCCAGCCACTCAGTTGAGACAGGGAAGCGGCGTCCGTCCACAGATTTCCAATCGCGCTTCTGGCGCAGCACTCCCATTTGCAAATAAAAGATTTCGTCGAAGCCAAGCCGCTCGCGCGCAGCTTTGAGCCGATCTTGCGAAACCGGGAAATGAACCTGCATCAAGGCTTCGCCAAGTGAAACAAGTCTCGCCGCGAAACGCACGGTATCAGGCAGCGCATCCACCACGGCGGGCGCCCAATGCGTCACCACCTGATTCATAATTCCGCGCAGCCATTTTTGCGTAATCTTTTCGGTCAGCGCATAAATGGGAACAATGCGCGCGGTGTGTAAATTTTCAATTTCGACAGGCTCCCAATCGGGGCTGTTCATCACGAGGCGACCCAAATATTGATCCACCTTGCCAGAGACCGAAATGGCATCACCCTGCTTGAAACGGTTGGCAAGCCACGGTTGATTGAAATATGAAATACGCAGCGAACCAGTGCCGTCGCTGATCACGACTTCAATGATGGATGATTTGCCGCCGCGGATGGGGCGGTTATGCACGCTTTGAATTGAGCCAAGCACGGTCACCACATCGCCATAAAAAAGCGCCTTGATCGGCTTGAGCTGGCTGTAATCTTCGTAACGGCGCGGGAAATAATAGAGCATGTCGCCAAGCGTTTTCATCCCCAGGTTGGTCAGCGTTTCCGCGTGGCGCGGTCCCACCCCTTGCAAGACCGTCAATTCCGCATTCAACGCCGCAGGAGTTTGACTGGTCTTCGCGCCAGGCACAGACTCAGAACGCGGCGTAGCGGCTTGCCTCGGCTTTTGTTGAACCTGCGGTTGAGGCTGATTCTCTTGACGTTGAGAAGGCAGTACAGTCGCCTCTTCATTTGGAGTCGCATCCTGCGCGGGTCTGGGCGGACGGGGCGGCTGATTCGGCGTCTTTGGCTTTTGCCCCGCTTCGGGGTAAGTCTCCGCAATCCGCTTCCATAAACCTTTCAGCGACTCAGCCCGTCCATCTGGGCTGATCTTTTCATAGGAACGCAAACGCGCCACAACAGCTTGAATCACTTCCTCGGCGACGCCATCCGCACGGGCTTCGCCTTCCCAAAAGTCGAGCATCTTGGCAAGTCCGCCAATAATGGCGGTGTTCGTATATTTGTTTTCGTGTTCGAGACGAAAGAATTTTCTAAGTTTCTCTAGTGAAGGTTGCATGGGGACTATTTTATCATGAGGAAAGACATGTCAATGAGAGCGTAGCGAAGCAGTCTCCTAATAAGCGGAGGGATTTCGAGACCGTGATAAAATGTCGGTAACTGAATAATAAACACCTTTGAGCGACAGACATAGAGCGGCTCCTTCCCATTTCTGGGAAG
>CAMCQT010000102.1 GCA_945877125.1 Candidatus Brevifilum fermentans
CGAACCCAGGCTTTCAACAGAAGCGGCGGGCGGTTGTTGATTAATGTTCTGTGCTTGCGTAACCCATTCGGGCGGTGTTTCGCTGCGTTTGTTTGGGTCGGTCACCAACTCTTCGGGCTTGGCTCCGTGTTTGGCGGCAAGCGATTCAAGCCACGCTACTGCATCGTCTTGTTCCTGGGCAGTTGAGCCCAGGCTTTCAACAGAAGCGGCTGGTTGAGATGTATTCTCATCTTGAGTGTCCAATCCGCTTAGCCAGTCGGGAACATCCACTGCTTGAGCTGGTTCAGATGCGGAAGTTTGCGGGGTGTCCAATCCGCTTAGCCAATCGGGAACATCGGCTGCCTGTGCAGGTTCAGATGCGGAAGTCTGCGGGGTGTCTAATCCGCTTAGCCAATCGGGAACATCTACTGCCTGGGCGGGTTCAGATGCGGAAGTTTGCGGGGTGTCCAATCCGCTTAGCCAATCGGGAACATCTACTGCCTGGGCAGGTTCAGATGCGGAAGTCTGCGGGGTGTCTAATCCGCTTAGCCAATCGGGGACGTCTACTGCCTGGGCAGGTTCAGATGCGGAAGTCTGCGGGGTGTCTAATCCGCTTAGCCAATCGGGGACATCGGCTGCTTGGGCGGGTTCTGTTTCAGAAGTCTGCGGGGTGTCCAATCCGCTTAGCCAGTCGGGGACGTCGGTTGCCTGGGCAGGTTCAGATGCGGAAGTTTGCGGGGTGTCTAATCCGCTTAGCCAGTCAGGGACGTCAACCGCTTGGGCTGGTTCTGTTTCAGATGTCTGCGGGGTGTCCAATCCGCTTAGCCAATCGGGGACGTCTACTGCTTGAGCTGGTTCTGTTTCAGATGTCTGTGGGGTGTCCAATCCGCTTAGCCAATCGGGGACATCGGTTGCTTTGACAGTTTCACCGGTAGAAGTTTGCGGGGTGTCTAATCCGCTTAGCCAGTCGGGAATGTTGCCTGCCTGGGCTGAATTGGATTCAGAGGTTTTTGAGGTATCCAACAGCCAATCGGGAGTTTCTATCGGTTGAGCAGATTCAGGCTGAGGCGTAGTGGGTTGCGCTGTATCAGATGGTACTTGTCCCTTGAGCCAATCCGGAATATCAGCCGGTGTTAATCCGCCGTTGGCGGGTTCTTCATCAAAAAATGAAGTGGCTTGTTCTGGGGTGTTGGATTCTCCCCAACCTGCATCACGCAGAAAGTTTGGTATCTCGTTATTAGGTTGAGGTGTGTCCTGCATATTGGATGCAGAAGTTTGAGCGGCGAAGGGATCAGAAAATCCTTCAGTCTTTAACCAGTCGGGTTCGTTGGATAAAGATGTTGCGGCAAGAGCAGGTAGGGAGGCAGCGCCGCTGGTAAGACTAAGTGACGGATTCCATTCCTGTCCTGCTGATGTTTCTTCGCCTGTGTATTCGAGTCTTTCCAGGTTGATTGCGGCATCGGCAACTTCATCTGATTGGAAGACGGAGCCTTTTGCAAATGTGGCGTACGGGTCCAACTCTCCCACGCGCATTCGATAAACTTGTGTGCTTTCAGTGGCGCCTGCAGTGGCTGGTAAAAGCTCCACCATAATGCGGTTCGCGTCCAGGCAAAATGAATAACGCTTGAGCAGTTGGGCGCACATATCAGATGCGTCGGCTTTTTGCCCGCCGCGGAAATAAGCACGCGCCAACAATACTTGCATGTCAGCACGTTCTGAATCCTCGGCAAGAACTGCGCGAATTTCGGCAATGGCTTGCGGATACAATTCACCCTGCACATACATGTGGGCGAGTGCGCCGCGCGTCATGCGGATCTTGGGCGGTTCCATTCCATCACGGCGTCCGTACAATCTTTGAAGTTCACCTTGAATTGCGGCGTTGGAGGGTTGCGCTTCAAAAGCGCGTTCCATGTGCCAGATGGAATCATCCAATTTATTTTCTTCATCGTTGATAATGCTCATGCCAACATGTGACACAAAGTCATCTGGCACCGACATTAAGACTCGTCCAAAAATATCAACGGCTTCGTTGTAGCGTTTTAATTCAAGATATGCCTTACCAAGCAGGCGGTAGGTTGCCAGGTGTTTGGAGAAGGTTCTTAATATATGCTGGCAATGTGCAATTGCTTCATTGACCTGTCCTTGATCAATAAGGCTTTCAATTTCGCGGTTGTAAATTCTCAAAGAGACTTTTGCCATTGCGTTTTCCTAATTTAAGTATGTCTGATTCGTAATTAATGTAAGACTATACGCTATTTTACTCGTAAAATAGCGGGAGTGGCGAGACAAATTTATCACTAAAAGCATGTGCCGCGAGCACACTTGCGCGCGCTTCGGCTAATTTTGCTTCATTATTCGCGTGAATCTCAAACAGCGGTTCGCCGGCTTCCACTTTATCACCTACTTTTTTATGGATGAGAAAGCCCACAGCGTGATCAACCGAATCAGTTTTTTTTGCGCGACCAGCCCCAAGCGCCACCGACGCCTCTCCCACGAGTCTTGCGTGGACCTGTGAAATGTATCCGCTGTGAGGGGCATTTACCACTTCCACATATTTTGCTCGCGCGTATTTAGACATATCATCCACATACGAAACATCGCCGCCCTGCGCCTCAACCAGCACGCGGAATTTCTCAAGCGCGCTGCCATCGGCAATACACTTTTCAGACATGGCGCGTCCTTCATCCAAATTCTTTGCGCGTTGCCCCAGCACAAGCACATGCGCGGATACATGCAGACAGTGTTCATAATAATCTTTGGGAGCGCGTCCGCGTAAAAGCTCGATGGCTTCGATCACTTCCAGCGCGTTGCCCACCGCAGAACCCAGCGGTTGATTCATATCTGAAAGCAGGGCCACAGTTTTGCGCCCCGCCAGGCGGCCAATATCCACCATTAAATTGCCGAGTTCGCGGGCTTCATCCAGTGTTTGCATAAATGCGCCGAGACCGGTCTTCACATCCAAAACAATGGCTTGCGCGCCGGATGCAATTTTTTTGCACATGATCGAAGATGCAATCAGCGGCATGGAGGGTACTGTGCCGGTCACATCACGCAGGGCATACATTTTGCCGTCTGCTGGCGCAAGGTCGAGAGACTGCCCTGTGAGCACGATGCCTTTTTCTTTCAACTGCTGTTTGAATTCATCGGTGGTCAGATCAACCCGATAGCCGGGGATGGATTCCAGTTTGTCCAATGTGCCGCCGCTGAAGCCAAGTCCGCGGCCAGACATTTTGCCGACGGGCAATCCGCAGGCGGCGACCATCGGCATGACCGAGATGCTGGTTTTATCTCCCACGCCGCCAGAGGAATGTTTATCGACTGCAATATCAACGACTTTGGACAGGTCTAGCACTTGCCCGGAGCGTGCCATGGCAAGCGTTAAGTCGGCAGTTTCAAAGGGGGTCATGCCGTTTAGCAAAATGGCCATTGCGAAAGATGAAGCCTGATAATCAGGAATTTCCCCATTGGTAAATCCTTTGATAAAAAACTCGATTTCCTGTGAGGTTAATTCCTGTTTATCGCGTTTTTTGATGATGATGTCTACCGCGCGCATAATAAAATCTCCTTGTAGATTCTATTTTATCGCAAAGTGAGAAGAAAGGATGAATGATGAAGGATGAATGATGAAAAAGACCGTGAATGTTTTATATTCACGGTCTCACTTCTTACTCCTCACTTTTTACTTTTTACTTCTTCCTATTTCTTGACCAACTTTTGCCCTTCTTTGCTGTCTTGCACTGTCCAGCCTAGCGCGGAGATTTCGTCTCGCAGGCGATCTGATTCGGCGAAGTCTTTTCGGGTGCGGGCATCTTTTCGTTTTTCGATCAATTCCAGGGCTTCGGCAGGAGGCGCGTCCTCTTCTGCTTCCATATTCGCAGCGCGCGTTACCATCTCCCAGGCATCAGGGCGAAGTCCCTGCTCGATGGATGGGGGAGGATTAAATTGACCCAGTTCGCTCAGTGAAAATTTTGCGCCCGCCGGGTGAATTTCCATGCTGTTTTGCTTAAGGATGGAAACCGAACTGACGCCGCTCACTTCGCATGTGGCTGTTTCAAAATCGACGATGATGCCTGAGTGTTCATCCAAGCCGACCAGAATATTTTCGGCGGGCAATAGTTTTCGCCATTGGTCAAAACGTTCAATGCCGAAGAAACAGCGGCTTGTATCCAGATCAATGCCGCCTTCGGCGTTATTCCAATGCGGCACAAAAGACACGTCCATTCCATAATCTGCGAACAGATTAAGTCCCAGCTTGGTGTGAATATCCTCGCCTACTTTGTAAACTTCGTAAACAGGCAACGCCCACGCGCCGACAGATATTGTGGCAGCGGATGCGAATATTAAAGTTGCTCCAAGTCTGTGCCGCGCGCGGATGATATCCCAGGCGAGCGTGCCTTTCAACTGACGCACCGCATAACTGGGACTGCCCGGCCCCATAAAAATGATATTGGCTGTCAGCAAAGGTTTTAATATTTCAGGATTGTCCGGGCTGAACTCTGTCCCTTGTTTGCGGGCCGGAATGACATCAATCGTCGGTTTGTAATTTTGCAAACGCGTTTGCAGAAAATCTGCCACGCGCCCCGCGACTTGAAAGGAATTTAACTCAAAGCCGGCAGTCGTCTCCATCACGGCAACCCGTAACGGGTCGGGGATGAGACGGGCTAACGATTCAAAAATGCGCCCACCCGCAAGGGAGGTTTCGCCTGAGCCAAGAAATGCAATGCGTCCTGTTGTCATGCTAGTTGGATGATGCGTTAATCTGGTCTATTACATTTAGGAATGTTTCGTTGTCTGGGATGTCGGCCATGTTGGAGCTGTAATGGGCATAGCGGATTCGTCCTTCGATATCCACAACACAATTCAGCGGCATTCGCCCCAACTTGAAGATGTTGACTTCCTGCTTATACAAGCGCGGAACATTTCTTTCGGGATCGGGTAAACCGATGTAGGGGATTTTTTCCTTTTTCCAATAGTCCTGAAATAATTTTGTACTGTCGGTTCCGACCGCAAGTATCTCTGTGTCGCGTGAAGCGAATTCAGAATAATGATCTCTCATGCGCGCCAACTGCGCGCGGCAATACGGTCAGAGAAATCCGCGCAGGAAGGCGAGCACGACAGGTTTTTTGCCGCGAAAGCTGGAAAGGCGAATGGCGTTTCCATGGATGTCATTGAGTTCAAAATCAGGCGCGAGTTCGCCCGGGGTGATGATTTGCATGTTCATATTTTTCCTCCACCAGTGCGTAGATTATTTATTCTGTAAATAGTTTACAACATCTTTCATAAATTCATCGGGACATTCTTCCTGCGGCACATGTCCGCAGTTTGGAATTAGGCTAAGGCTTGCGTTTGGAATTTCTGTGCTGATCGCTTCAAAATACCACGAGCGGATCAACCTATCTTCTGCGCCTGCAATTATAAATACGGGTACGGTCAATTGCGGCAACAGCGGGCGCAGTTCGGGGTAGGCGGGCGCAAAGGTCAATTCGTAAAATGCGCGATCCCAGTTTTTGATCTGGAATATTTTGAGCGGTTCCTGCTTGATCTGTGCGGTGAGTTTCGTCTGATCAAACCATTCGCGCTGAATGGTATTGGGCAGCGACTCTTGATAATCGCGCATCATCAACTGACCGACGTGACGCATTTGAGGAGTCCACATCAGCGGCAATGCCCACGCCGGAAACTGCGGACCTCTCCCGCCGCCCACGCCTGGGTCGACCAAAATGAGAGAATCTACTCTTTGAGGATACTCCAACCCAAACGCCACCGAAACCCCGCCGCCGGCCGAGTTGCCGACCAAAACGGCTTTCTCAATGTTCAGCGCATCCATCAATCCGCGCAGAAGTTCGATGTTGGCTTTCATGCCATACGGATTCTCGACCCAATCTTCTGGCATGGGGCGCTCGGTTAGACCGAAGGCAGGACGGTCATAGGCAATTACGCGCCCGCGCTGTGCAAAATCATCCATCACTTCGCGCCACGAATAGGTGCTTGCGCCAAAGCCATGCAAAAGGATAAAGGTCGTTTCGCCCGTTCCCATTTCCTTGTAATGAACGGTGACGTCATTGACTTCAATGAACTTGCTGTCAGGTTCGGTAAATTCTTTTTCAGTGACCAATCCGCTTAACGCAGAAACTGGAACCAGAAAAGGTCCAACCGCTGCGATCAGACAAAAAAAGATGAGAAGAACAAAAACAATTTTACGCCAACGCTTCATCATATAAAACAGCTATTTTTCCAGACCCTTCAAAAATTCAACGGTGGCGGCTGTAATTTGTGACCACTGTTCTTCGGCTGAGATTGTCGCTTCGTTGTCGCCGGGTTGAAGTCCGTATGAACCGAATTGCGCATGATTGCCGCCTTCGATCACAACGTATTTTGTATTCGCCGGCATTAGGGCTTTGGTCTCGTCGAATTTTTCCATGCCGGCCATGTCTCGCGTGCCGTAGATCGAAAGCACTTTGATCTCCGCATTCTTGAGCGAATCATCGGCGGGGTAGGATGCGAAAAATACAAGACCGTCCAGTTGATCGAGATGATCTTTGGCAAAGAGAGATGCCGCAACGCCGCCAAGAGAATGTCCGCTGACGACCCAATGTTTTATTTCAGGGTGCTGCACCAACACAGGTTCCGCGGCGTTAATATCAAAGAAAGCTAAATTCAAAGTCACAGGTACAAGCGCAACAAAATATCCCTGCTCGGCAATCATGCGCAAGACGGGTGCGTAGGCGCGGTAGTCCACACGACCGCCCGGGTAAAAAATAAAGCCGGTTGTGGGTTGCAGGTTGGTAGGTTGGAAAGTTATGTAGTCGCCCGCCGTCACGGTGATTTGCGAATCTGATTCGAGTGCAGAGAATGCTTCGGCTGTGGGTTTGAGGGGAGACGCAGCCCAAACGACGAATCCAATGCCCATTAATGCCGCCCCAACCAACAGTCCAAGAAAGATGCGTTTTACTATTTTCATAAAAGTGATTTTGCCTTTTTCCAAATATCGTCGAACATTTCTATTGTTAATTTCCCTGTCAACGTATTTTGCTGGCTGGGATGGTAGGAGCAGAGCAAAGACAAAGGATGAGTGGTGAAGGATGAAGGATGAAGGAAATACACTGCGCCGTGTGAAAACTTTAAGCCGCGCAGTTGAAATATTTTGAGGATTCTGTCGAAGGCAATCTTACCCAGGCAGACG
The DNA here is from genome assembly GCA_945877125.1 of Candidatus Brevifilum fermentans. GTDB lineage: Bacteria > Chloroflexota > Anaerolineae > Anaerolineales > Villigracilaceae > Villigracilis. The sequence goes on from CAMCQT010000102.1 coordinate 7,163, forward strand.
ATGACTTTGGGTTGGATGATTTGAATTTCGCGTTCGAGGTAGGGCTGGCAGGTATTTAATTCTGCGGGAGTGGGTTTGTTATCAGGCGGGGCGCAGCGGCCGGAGGCGGTGATGTACATATCTTTGAGGATGAGACCATCGCTTCTGGACTCCGCCTCGGCTTGATTCGCGAACCCGGCACGGTGCAACGCCGGGAAAAGAAATCCGCCCGAACCATCGCCGGTGAATTGCCGTCCGGTGCGGTTTGAGCCGTGTGCGCCGGGGGCGAGTCCCACGACCAACACGCGCGCCTGCGGGTCGCCAAAGCCGGGGACAGGTTTGCCCCAGTATTCCGCATCTTTGTATGCCTTGCGTTTTACGCGCGCAACTTCTTCGCGCCATTCCACAAGGCGCGGACATTTTCGGCATTCTATGATTTCCTGATTGAGTGAGGCTAGAGGATTCAAAGGATAACTCCAAGTGGGAAAATAATTTTCAAACCACGATGAACGGCGATAAACAGAGATTTTAATCTTTGGATTTATATCTCCGTTTATCTCTGTTCATCAAGGTTTATATTTTATTCCCTGTCTCAAAAAAAAACGACGGGTTGTGCGCCCGTCGTTTTTTTTATTTCGTATTTTCTAAAACAGTTAGAAGCGCTTCGTATTCTTCATCACATTCGTGACACATATCAAGATGTTCACGGACGAGGGGCATGAGTTTCTCGGCATCATGCGATTGGACTTCGGCTTCGACAAATTCGTCCAGACGGGCGAACATTTCATCACAAGGCATTTCCTCGGCGCGTACATCTTCGAGGATGCGCAGGAACCTGACAATGACTTCGTCTTGCAGTTCAGCCTGTGGCTTGAAGATATTTTGAATACGTTGAAAAATGTTTTTAATATTCATGAACAGTTGACGATTAATCTAATCTTAATCTTACTTATTCTCGAAAGCCATCAACAGATCTTGCGGTGTGAGGTCTTCGAGGGCGAGGCGTCGCTTTAATCGCAGGCGGGCATCATGCAGAAGTTTGTACAATGCGTTGCGATTGGTTTTCATGCGTTTGGCGGCTTCGTCCATGGGGATGTCTTGCAGACCCAACAGCACAAGCGCTTCGTGTTGCTTGGGCGTGAGTTCCTCATCTAAAATACGGCGGACACGTGCAAACATGTCGGAGCGCTCTGCTGAAGATTCGGGAGATGCCTGGGAATCAGCGAGCAGGCCGGGGGGCGGGGGAGCGTCTTCGTTTTCGGTCAATTCGTCGAGAGAAGAATCTCGCCAACGTTTGCGGCGGAGTTCAGTCAAGGCCAGGCGGATTGCGATCTTATGCACCCATGTGGTGAAAAGACTGCGGCCTTCGAAAGTGTTCAACTGGTCGAGTACACGCAAGAGAGTCTCCTGCGTAACCTCTTCCACGAGCGGCTGAAAGAGCGGCGAATCTGAAGAAAGCCAACGGGTCAGGGCGTAGGGTAATCCTTTTTGGATCACCTCCCGTAGGTCATTTATTGCGTCTTCGTGTACTGTGCCCGAGTTTCGCAGGTCTGCAAGCCAAGATTCGTTTGTGCGTGTGTTCATGATGGAAGGATTATAAAAGAAAATTAGGTCGGAATTGGAATTCTTATGAAACTATGAGACTTTTTTGACCAAGGGGAAATTGGGTTATTGGCGTAAAATATGGAAAAGTGAAAAGTAAGTGCGAGACCTTTGACAAGGAAACCCAATGCAACATCCCCTCGAACTCATTCCCCAAAACTTACGCAAGCCTTTGTTTTATGTTTTCTTCGCCTTGACCCTGCTTATCTTTGGCATATTCAGAGAGTTGGACGAACCGTTACGAACCGCTTCCGCGCCGAGCGGAATTGTCTCTTTTGAACTGGCGCAGAACGTAAGAACAGCGCAGTCTATCGTCGATTCGTGGGATTCAAATGCCCGCCTGTTTGCCGCGTTCGGGCTTGGTCTGGATTACCTATTTATGCCCGCGTATGCACTTGCCCTCTCGCTCGGATTATTGCTGACATTGAACGGGAAGACAGGTTGGTATTATCAACTCGCCGCGTGGATGGGGTGGGGCGCGTTGCTCGCCGCGCTATTTGATGCGGTGGAAAACTATGCGCTCTGGGTTGTGCTGATAGGGAAGGTCGCCTCGCCATATCCTGAAATTGCCGCATTGTGTGCAACGATAAAATTTACCTTGCTCATCGCTGGGCTTCTCACCATTGCCATAGGTAATGTGATACGAAAATAACGATTGATCCACAGATTATGCAGATTACACAGATTTTTAAAAATCAAATCTGTATGATCTATGGATAGATTTTTGCTTCTTCTCGTTAAAAACGGCAGAGCCGAAAATAAAAAAGAGCAAGCATAAAAATGTTTGCCCTTTCATCCTTCATCCTTCATCCTTCATCTTTCATCCTTGCCCTTCCCCCTACACCACAAAATTCATTGGCTTACTTATCTTTTGTTCTTCCCCGTCTTCTTCTTTGCTCAACGGCAAAATGACGTGGAAATGACTGCCGGGGAAGTTGATCTCGTCATAGCCGGGGCTTTCCACATAGATCCGACCGCCGTGCGCTTCAACGATGCCTTTGGCTAGTGCCAGTCCCAAGCCTGCTCCGCCGCCTTTGAAGCGTGTTTTGCTGGTGGAATGCTTGCCCAACTCACCGGGCTGATAGAACTTGGTGAAGATGATCTCGCGGAAATTCGGGTCCACGCCTACGCCGGTATCGCTGATGATGATCTCAACTGCGCCGTTGGGTAGGTCAATGATCGCAGGTACACTGTGACCTGTGATCGTGATCTTTCCATCATTCGGCGTGAATTTGATCGCATTGCGAATGATGTGATGAAATAATTTCTGCAGCAAATTCGGGTCCGATTTGACGTGCGGCAGATTGGGGAGTTCTATCAAGAGGGATTGTTTGCGTTCTTTTATAAAATCAGCCTGCTCGATACAGATCTCTTGAAGGAGATGACCCAATTCCACGGGTTGGATGTGCGGCTTGAGCGAGCGCGCATCAATTTGCGCGATATCAAACATCGAATCCATGACCTCGTGCAAGCGGATTGTGCCATCGTGAATTTTTTCCATCATAAACTTGAAGTTTGGGTCGAGGCTGGAATCTTCTATGAGCATTTCGCTGTAGCCTTTAATGACCGTCAGCGGCGTACGCAGTTCATGTGATGCAATGCTGATGAAATCCGATTTGGCCTGGTCAATGCGTTCGAGGTCGCGGTTGTTCTTTTCCAGTGCGTGCCGCGCGGTGCGTAATTCGTTGTTCAAGCGCATCAGGTTATCCACGAGCCGTGCGTTTTCCAAAGCCACCGCCGTTTGACTGGCATGTGAACTGAGTGTGACGAGGTCTTCTTTTGTGTAGCGGTTGCCGCTCAATTTGGGACCGAATGCCAGCAGACCGATCCATTGTTTTTTGGCAAAGATGGGAATGTAGACCTCGGCGCGCAACTGGCTGAACCAATCCCTCTCAAAGGGCGAAGCTGACCGATAGGCGGGGAGCAGGTCAACGTCATATTGAAGAAGCGGACGTTGCTCCCGAACCAGATACGAGGCGATAGTCCCGTTCTCATCCAATTCCACTGCGATCATTTGTCTTTCTTCAGGACTGCGCGCAGAGCGAAGCCTGTATATTTTATGCCCATCGGCCTGGCGCTCTGAATCCACAAGGAAGAGGAATCCGCGCTCGATCTGCATTGCTTCGAGAATGATTCCCACTGCAATGCTTGCCAGACGATCCATATCTAAAATGTTGCTGATGCTTTCGCTGTATTGATGGATGGTGCGGCTTGCGTCGTATTGATCTCCCTTGGTCCAGTTATTGACTGTGCGTGAGACCAGCCCCAGTAATGGCGAGAAGATCATTGTCAGCAGGAGTGCAACGAGCGCCCCAGCGAATACTGGATTTATGTTTTTGAAAACAGCCTGCAATAATAAAAATCCCGCGACATAAAAGCCCACAATTGCGACGGCAATAAATATGTATATTAGCACGCGTCGAATGATTTGTTTCAGGTCAGGGACGTGATGTGTGCCGACCACATAAGCCATCAGGACTGCAACCAACAATCGGATGGGTTGTCCTGCAATGACAACGTTGGAGAAAAGCAAAACATCATTGACGAACAAAAGGAAAATTGTCGGCCACCAATAATTCATCCGGTTACGGAATAATTGCTGTTGTGCATCCTTGTTCGCGTTCGCGATGGCGATGATCAAACTGATCGAGAAGATCAGCCATCCCAAAATGGACCATGCCGGGGCGAGTCGGGCACGTTGCAGGGTCAAACTTCCATTTGCCCAAAGCGTATCAGGCAGGTTGAATGTGTTGGTGAGAATGAGCGCCAGTCCAAGCATCCAGAACGCCCATAGCCCAACCCATATCCACCAGGTTTGACGCTTTAGGAATGTTTGGAGCACGAGCATTAAGATCGTGATCAGCGTCAATGAGATGTAGATTTGGAATTCTTGAAATACGATTGCGCTATTTTTGGATGTTTCCCCATTGCGCCAGATTGTTTCTGCAACTGTCAGGACCATTGCCAGTAAAGCATAAAATGCCACTAGCCAGATGGATATTCCTTGTCCGTCATCCCGCCTTTGTACTGCAAAAAAAATTACAGGCAGGTATAATGCGCCCAGTAAAAGCAATAAAACAAATTGAATTAGTGATGTATTCATAATTTATCAGCAAAGATTTTACCTGAAAAAAAACGTTAATCGGTTATCATTGTTGTTATGCTTACTTCCCGTTCCTCCCGTCTCAAATACGGTTTTTCTGCGGAATTTTTCCGACCGGACGGGCACGTGATCTTTTCAGATCTAGCCGCCGCCCGCGCTTTTGCCGACCAAATGTCAGCGCTTCGTCCCGACCCCATATCTGCCACTGACCTATATGCACTTTCCCTGCTTGATGAGGCGTACCATATCCTCCTCAAGCATTTTTATAGCAGGTACACCGGTGTGATGGGACGTGCCATGGGTGTGCTGCAATCGAGCCTCGGCTCAAAATATGATCTGACCTTGAGCAAATTCACCGAAGAATTTCCGCCCATGTCGGTCTATCGTGGCGAAACGACGGCGGGCGTTTACCTTTCAACCAAAGCTCCGCATTTTGGTGACTTTGGTCGCGGAGTACGTGCGGCTGCGATTGAAGAAATGTTGTTGATCAATAATTCAAACAGCAACCCGGCATTGAATCGCTACAAAGATTTGATCGACGAATCTGCAATGAGCGGGTCTGCGTACAAGGAATTGGTTCAATCTCTGTTGACCTTTTTCTCCCGTCAGCCTGGCTTTGGCAATGGAGATTCTTCCCTCGGCGAAACCCTGACCGACATCCTGACTGCCCCGATCAAGGCATCTCCTGATTCTTTGGAAGGTCAACTGCGGTTTGTGATGGAAAAATGGGGACATCTGCTTGGTGAAACATTCTCCGTCCGTGTCTTGCGCGGATTGGATTTTCTACGCGAAGATGCGATCCGCATCGGGCATGGTCCCATCGATTCGCAAAAAGCTGAAACCTACCTGCCAAATTTCGGCGGCAATGATTACGCGGAATACGAGCGCTACAGCACGGACAAGGATTGGATGCCGCGTCTCGTCTTGCTCGCCAAGAATACTTATGTCTGGCTTGGACAACTCTCCAAAAAATATCAACGCGATATCACGACTCTCGACCAAATTCCCGATGAAGAATTGGACTTGCTCGCCGCCCGCGGATTCACCGGCTTGTGGCTGATCGGTCTCTGGGAGCGCAGCCGCGCCAGCCAGCGCATCAAACAGCGCATGGGGCAGGAAGACGCGGTCGCTTCGGCGTATTCTCTCCACTCGTACGACATCGCCGATGACCTCGGCGATTGGGACGCGCTCAACAATCTCCGCTCCCGTGCGTGGGCGCGCGGCATTCGCCTTTCTGCCGACATGGTTCCCAATCACATGGGCATTGACTCAACCTGGGTCAACGAACATCCTGAATGGTTCCTGTCGTCTTCATTTTCTCCATATCCATCTTACTCATTCAACTCCGAAAATCTTTCAGATGATTCACGCGTGGGCGTTTATCTCGAAGATCATTATTACGATAAAACTGACGCTTCGGTGGTTTTCCAACGCCGCGATTTTCAAACGGGCGACGTCCGCTACATTTATCACGGCAACGACGGCACATCCTTCCCGTGGAATGACACCGCCCAACTGGATTACACCAACCCCGCAGTCCGCGAAGCAGTGATTCAAGTCATCTTGCATGTGGCGCGCAATTTCCCCGTTATCCGTTTTGACGCGGCGATGACTCTCGCCAAGAAACATGTCCAACGTCTTTGGTTCCCCGAACCGGGTGCGGGTGGCGCGATTCCATCCCGTTCGCAATACGGCATGACTAAATCGGATTTTGACGAAAAAGTCCCCGAAGAATTTTGGCGCGAGGTGGTTGATCGTGTTGCAAAGGAAGTCCCCGACACGCTTTTGCTTGCCGAAGCTTTCTGGATGATGGAAGGCTATTTTGTCCGCACGCTGGGCATGCACCGCGTTTACAACTCCGCGTTCATGCACATGCTGCGCGACGAAGACAACGCCAAATATCGCCTCGCCATCAAGAGCACGCTTGAGTTTGACCCGCAGATTCTCAAGCGCTACGTCAACTTCATGAACAATCCCGATGAAAAGACTGCCGTCGAGCAGTTCGGCAATGGCGATAAATATTTTGGCATTTGCACGGTTCTCTCCACTTTGCCTGGCTTGCCCATGTTCGGTCACGGACAGGTGGAAGGCTTCTCCGAAAAATATGGGATGGAATTCCGCCGCGCCAAATGGGAGGAGACTCCCGACGACGGACTCATCCGCGGGCATGAATGGCGCATTTTCCCGCTCCTTCACCGCCGATACCTGTTCGCCGATGTTGAGCAGTTTCTACTCTATGACTTTTACTCTCCCAACGGCGGCGTGGATGAAGAAGTTTTCGCCTACTCCAACCGCTTCAACGACGAGCGCGGACTAATCGTCTATCACAACAAATTCGCCGATACCCGCGGCTGGATTAAAACCTCCGCGTCGTACATTGACAAAGGCTCAGGCAAAACAATCCGCAAAAACATCGCCGAAGGACTCGGACTATCGCACGTTGGATATGTCATCTTCAAAGATTACGTCACCCAACTGGAGTACATCCGCTCCTGCAAGGAGATCTGGGACAAAGGCATGTACATCGAACTGGGCGCCTACCAATGCCACGCCTTTATGGACTGGCGCTTCGTCGGCGACAGCGAATGGAAGACCATTTGCGACGAGTTGAACGGCGCAGGTGTCCCATCCATGCAGGAAAAGTGGACAGAGTTGTTTGCGAAGGACGAAGAAGTGAAAGTGGAAGAAGTCCCTGTGAAAAAGAAACGCGCTGCTCGTAAACCCGCCGTGAAGGCGAAGGGCGTAAAAAGTAAAGAAGTAAAAAGTAAAAAGGGAAAAGTGGCTGTTGCGAAGGCGAAGAGCGTAAAAAAAAGTAAAAAGGAAGAAGTGACTGCTGCGAAGCCTGTGAAGACGAAAGCTCCTGCAAAAAAGGCTGTTGTGAAAAAGGTTATCCCTGCCAAAGCGAAACCTGAGAAAAAGGTTGTTGCTAAAGCAAAACCAGCGGCGAAGAAGATAGTGAAAAAGACCGTTGAACCAAAGAAGGTTGTCGCCAAGAAACCTGCGGTAAAGAAATCAACGGCAAAAAAGAAGCCGAAGTAAACAAAAAGACCTCTGAGAATTTCGGAGGTCTTTTTGTTTAGAAAGATATTTTCAATTATGGGGTAGAAAAAGGATACCTTCCAGACAATGGCGCTGTCCAACTTTTATCAATTGATGATATTGGGATGGCTTTAGTACCATCAAGTAGAAAAACTTCATCATGACCATTTCTGTTAGAAGTAAAGTAGATATTTTTACCTTCGATGACAGGCGCCCAGTTTGAAAATAGTGTATTTGTAATTCGCTTTGGTCCATCGCTTTCCATGATGTAAATCTCTGCCTTGCCAGTTCGATCTGATGTGAAATATAACCGTCCCACCGAATCAAATACTGGTCCCCAACTTGCGTACCCTTTATCTGTGTAGGTGATTTGCTCATTTTTTCCATCGCTTTTTCTGCGATAGATTTCTGCAGTATCGTCACTGTTTGAAGTGAAATACAACTGTCCCATTAAATCAAATGCAGGTGCCCAACTTGCATTATTACCCTGCCCGTCGGTGACTTGCTCATTTT
>CAMCQT010000103.1 GCA_945877125.1 Candidatus Brevifilum fermentans
TAAACTCAAAAGGGACGACACGCGTCATCTGCTTTCGGACATCAAACTGTTCGAGGGACTAGCCACCACCCAACTGGATTGGATATCGAAGCACGCGCATCGGCGGGTTTTCACGGCGGGGACAAATGTGATGACGATTGAGCAGCCAGGCGAAGCGGTGTTCATCATTTTGCATGGCACGGTGAAAATTCACATTGAGCAAGGCGGGCGTGACGTGATTTTGTCAGTGCTTGGCAGCGGCGACCTGCTCGGTGAAATGAGTTTGATCGACAGTGTGGGCCGTTCGGCGAGCGCATTGACTCTCGAAAACTCGCTCATGTTATGGATGGATAAAACAACGTTCAACTACCTGCTGGATAACTTCCCGCCTGTGGCGCGTAATTTGGTAAAGATTCTATCGGCACGCGTGCGGCTCTCGGATCAGGTCATTCAATCTCTTGCCACGCTGGATGTGAACGGGCGGGTTGCGCGGCAGTTGCTTGCATTCGCCGAACGCTACGGACGCGAGATAGCTGGCGGGATGCAAGTCCTCATTGTGCTAACTCAAGGCGATCTGGCTGATTTGGTGGGTGCCTCGCGCAAGCGTGTCAACCAAACCATGGTATTTTTCAAAGAGCAGGGATTGGTCAGCACGGATATGGATGGGCGGTTTATTATCCACAACAAGGAAGGGCTGGCGCGGTTTTGTGATTGAGGGGGGAATAGGGAGTAGTGAATAGTGAATAGGAAATAGGTAGTCGCTGGTTGATTGTCGCAGATTCAACCGGCGATTTTTATTAACCACCATTCATCATTCAGCACTCACTATCCACCATCCACTATCCACCACCCACTACTCACTATCCACCATTCAACTACTCGACTATTCACTACCCGACTATAATTCTGCCATGACTGATTACAAATTCTTCCATCCAATCGAAGTCCGCTACGGAGATTTGGATCCGCAGGGACATGTCAACAACGCAAAACACCTGACTTATTTTGAGCAGGCGCGTATTGCCTACATGATCGAGTTGGGGCTGTTCACGAAAGACCAATCTTTCATGGAGATCGGCGTGATTCTGGCGGATATCCACATTACATATCTTGCGCCAGTCTATTTTAGCGAACGCATCAAAGTTGGAGTTCACGCGCTGAAACTGGGGAATAAATCCATGACCTGGGCGCAGAATATCGTTGATGTGAAGACCGGCAAAGAGCTATCCAGAGGGGAAATTGTGATGGTGACTTATGATTACCGAGAAGCGAAAACAGTTAATATTCCGCACGAGTGGCGCGAAAAGATAAAACAGTTTGAAGGTTTATAAGTTTAAAGGTTTGAGACACTGGTTGAAAAACTTTTTCGACCACAGATAAACACGGATGAACACCGATTTTGGGATAAAACCAAGAACAAAACCCTTAAATCCGTTTGAATCCCTTTTATCTGTGTTCATCTGTGGTTATTTTTGACTTATTAAACAGCCTCTGAACTTTTAAACCTGCAAACTTGCCAACCTTCAAACATTTTAGGAGAAACCCATGTCCCTGCCAAAAATTGACGAAACCTATTTCACCACCTTTCTCGTTGACCTGCTCAACATTCCCTCGCCGACCGGCTTTGCGGAACCCGCAATTGATTTTGTGGAAAAGGAACTTTCCAAATACAAACAACTCCAACTTTCACGCACACGCAAAGGCGCGTTGGTTGCGAAGTGGCAAGTGAATTCTGACCTCCCCCCCGTTGCGCTCACCGCCCACGCAGATACACTCGGCGCGGTGGTGAAGGCGATCAAATCCAACGGACGGCTGAAGTTGAGCCGCATCGGCGGCATTCAATGGCCAAGCGTGGAAACCGAAGGCGTGTGGATTTTCACATCGAAAGGTGAGAAAATTCGCGGCTCGGTATTAATTGAAACAGCGTCGGGGCATGTTTATGGCGCGGCTGGGAATGAAACTCCGCGCGATGATGCGCACATGGAAGTACGGCTCGATGCACGTACAACCTCTGAAAAAGAAACGCGCGCGCTCGGCATCAACGTCGGCGATTGCGTGGCGTTTGATCCGCGAGTGGAGATGGCGAATGGATTTATCCGCTCGCGATTTCTCGACGACAAGGCTTGCGTGGCGAATCTCGCAGCGGCGATTAAGTCAATTGCAGAATCAGGTCAAAGCCCGGCGCGAAGCGTCTACTTTCACATATCCAATTATGAAGAGGTCGGTCACGGCGCAGCGGCGGGCATTCCATCTGACGTGGCCGAGTTGGTCACGGTGGATATGGCGGTGGTGGGACATGGTCAAGAGTCAGATGAATTTCACGCAACCTTGTGCGTCAAAGACAGCAGCGGGCCGTATTCCGAGGGGCTGAATAAAAAGATGCGCGCGCTCGCCGAGCAGCACAACATTCCGTACAAAACAGATGTGTATCCATTTTACGGCTCAGATGGCGAAGCCTTCTGGCGTGCCGGCGGCGACGTGGAACTCTCGCTGATCGGCCCCGGCATCGACGCCTCGCACAATTACGAGCGCGCCCACATGGACGGCTTGAACGCGACCACGAATTGGATCATGGCTTATTTGCTTGAAAATGTTTCTTAGGTTTTGAAGTATCAAAAGTTTCAAAGGTTAAGCCTCGTTTACGCGGGGCTTTTTACTTCTCACTTCTCACTTTTTACTTGTATACTTGCTCCATGAAACTAGATGCCGCACTTCCCACTGTTCCATTAAAGGATGTCCCTGCAATTGCGAAAGCCGCACAAGAAATTGGATTCGATGCGCTGTGGACTCAGGAAACTCAGCACGATCCTTTCCTACCCTGTGCGCTGGTTGCTGAACATTCAGAGAGTCTACGCTTTGGCACGGCCATCGCGGTCTCGTTTGCGCGCTCGCCTGCCAACCTGGCCTACACCGCCTGGGATTTATCTGCACAATCTGGCGGGAGATTTATCTTGGGGCTGGGCACACAGGTCAAGGCGCACATTGAACGCAGGTTCGGCATGACCTGGCCTGATTCTGTGACAGGCAAACTACGCGAGCAGATTCAGGTCATCCGCGCATTTTGGGATTGCTGGCAAAACGGCACAAAACTAAATTTCCGCGGCGAATATTACAAAGCTACTTTGATGTCACCGTTCTTTAATCCCGGCCCTTTGCCCCCCACTCCTTTCGGGAGAGGGGCTGGGGGTGAGGGACTAATTCCGATCTACATTGCAGGCGTCAACACGGGACTCGCCAAACTGGCAGGCGAACTGTGCGAGGGATTCCACGCGCACCCGTTCAACAGTCCGCGGTATATGAATGAAGTGATTTTGCCTGCAATCGAAGACGGTCTGCAAAAGAACGGACGAACCCGTAAAGACATCACCATTTCGATGACCCCGTTCGTGGCGACATCTCCCGAAGAAGAATCCTTCGCGCGGATGCAGATTGCATTTTATGCATCCACGCCGTCCTATCACGCCGTGATGGATTTGCACGGCTGGAGCGAAACCGCACAAAAATTATCAGGCTTTGCCGCCAAAGGCGAGTGGGCTGAAATGCCCATGCTCATCACCGACGAAATGCTGCACGAGTTCTGTCTCGTCACCACGCAGGAAAATCTGGCAACTGATTTGAAGAAACGCTACAACGGCATCGCAGATCGGCTGACGCTGTACACGCCCTTTATCCCAAAGGAAAAGGATGAGTGGTGGAGAGATTTGGCGAAGGAATTTAATTAATATACAGTCGCTAAAACAAGACTGACAGAAAATCAGCCTTGTTTTTTATCTCAAATTGAGATAAACTAAATCATGCACATCATCACACGCAAAACACTGATTGAGTTCTGGGAAAAGCACCCAGACAGTCGAAATGCATTAACACGCTGGTTCAAGATCGTTCAAAAAACTGAATTCAATAGTTTTGCAGAGTTGCGTGCAGCATTTCCTTCCGTTGATAAAGTAGACCAATGGGTCATCTTTAATATTGGCGGCAACAAATATAGGTTAATTGTCTCTGTTCATTTTAATCGTGGCAAGGTTTACATCCGTCATGTTCTTACTCATGCTGAATATGACAAAGGAGATTGGAAAAATGACACTCGTAACTGATCAACTTCAAATCTACTGGGCAAACATCAGCCCGTTGCTTACCATCCGTAACGAAAAAGAATACAACGCGGCTATCAAACGCTTAAATGAATTGTTGGACGAAATCGGCACAAATGAAAAGCACCCGCTGTACACATTGCTCGACACGCTTGGCACACTTATCCATGCTTATGAAGAAGAACATTATCCAATTCCAGAAGCCACCGGCACAGACGTATTACGCTTTCTTATGGAAGAGCATGGACTCACACAATCAAATTTGCCAGAAATCGGCTCGCAAGGTGTGGTCTCTGAAATACTAAATAATAAACGCGAATTGAATGTCCGCCAAATTCGGGCTTTAGCTGAAAGGTTCAAGGTTTCGGCGGCGGTGTTTGTGTAATAAGTGTTGGAGAAAATTGGCAAAGGCATTTGATAAATAGAAGAAGGAGATTGATGATGGAACATCCTGTTCAAGCAAATGCTGTAAGGTTTCACAACATAGAATTTAGCAATGAAGGTATAGCCTTGCTTAGTCAAAACAGCAAGTTATTGTTTGTAGCCCAAAAAGATGTTCGCCAAATTACTTTGAAGTATGGCTTTCAATCGGAACGTCCCATTGTTGAAATAATATTTGGGATTTTTATCTTTGGATTGGGAGCATATTTTATTCTCAACTTTATCCTAAAAGCAATCATATATCGAACAGTTTATGTTGAAGAGTTATTAAGCCTATTTCTTTTGCCGATAGGAGGATGGTTTTTTGTGGATGGCTTTCGAAAAAGAGTATATTTTGAGGTTGTATTAGATAATGACAAGCGTAAGTTTCCTCTTGGAAAAAATCCTGACAAAAGCGAGTTGCAAAAATTTATCAAGTTTGCATCTCAATCAGGATATATTATTGACTCAAATTTTTTGGATCAAATGAATTGAGCTAAAGCAAGCCTAAGAATTTCACTGCCCGCCAAATCAAATTTAGCGCCATGTTATGGAATAAAACATGACCACAATCTCCAGCCGACTCTACGAAGGCGAAAAAGACTTTCAAACTATGATCGACCTGTTGAACAGGATTCGACCCGCCAGCCGAATCAACGAGTTCCCCAACAAAACATCAATTGAAGAAAACCTTGCAAGTGAAGAAATCCGCGCCAATACGAAGTTGTGGTTTGACGGAAGTCAGCCCATTGGGTGGGCATACGTGGATGATTCGCACAACCTGCTCTGGGAACTTGAAAAACAATACACCGAACCAGTCGGCGCGAAAATGGTTGCCTGGGGCGCGGACTGTATACGAAGCGGCAAGAATCTGGCGGCGGGAGAAAGTTCCACGTTGGATGCCAGTTGTCGGGAAGATTTCAGCGAGCGAGTGGATTTTCTACGTCAGCATGGGTTTCGTCAAACAGAGGTTGTGACCGTCCACATGAAGCGGAATCTCTCAGAGCCGATCCCTGAGTTTGAACTGCCGCATGGATTTCAGATCCGCCCGGTGAAAGGGATCGAGGAAGCCGAAGCCATCGCCAGCACGCACCGCGCCGCCTTTGGCACAGAGTACATGACCACCGAAAACCGTCTGGTCATCATGAACACAAGTGAATATGACCCGTCGCTTGATCTGGTGGTCGTTGCTCCCGATGGGACGATTGCCGCCTACTGCACCTGCTCCGCGGAGCAAAGCGGACAAGGCTACTCCGATCCCGTCGCAACCCACCCCAACTACCAGCGTATGGGATTGGCGAAGGCGTTGCTAATCCAAGGGATGAAAATGCTCAAACAGCGCGGAATGAAATCTGCCCACCTCGGCACCAGCGGAGATAACATCGCCATGCAAAAGACAGCCGAGTCTGTGGGATTCTTTTTGGAGCACAGGGTAATTTGGTTTGAGAAAGAGATAACGAATTAAGAAGTTTACCCGTTGAATTTTAGGAAAAACAAGGAGACAAACTCCTTGTTTTTGGTTAAGAGGTTTCCCTAAAATAATGTACAATCCAATTTACAGGAAACTCACCTAAAAATATCCGATTCACAAGGAAGCATTCATGAACTTTAGCGACTACCAAACCAAATCGCGCGTTACCGCAAAATACCCCGCCATTGGGCACGCCGTTATTTACCCCACCCTGGGACTCGTCAATGAAGCGGGCGAAGTGGCAGGCAAGATCAAGAAGGTCTTCCGCGACAAAGACGGCGAGATCAGCGCCGAAACCCGCGAAGCGCTCAAAGCCGAATTGGGCGATGTGCTCTGGTATTTGGCTCAAACCTGCACCGAATTGGAACTTTCCCTCGACGAAGTGGCTGAATCTAACTTAACTAAACTTTTGGATAGGCAGGCACGCGGTAAGATTCAAGGGGATGGAGACAACAGGTAGATACTGGCATTTAGCCTGTAGCGGTTAGCCTTTAGCTAAAAGCCAATAGCTAATCGCTAAAAGCTAAAGAAAACTCTAACCTTTTTCAAACACGGAGTACCTCGCCTTTTTGGTACAATGCCTAAAGATAATAGGAGATAATATTATGGCCGGCATGGAAAGATTTACCCAACGAGCAAGACGCGTACTTAGCCTCGCACATCAAGAAGCAGAGCGCGCTCGCCAAAACAACATTGGAACCGAGCATCTCATCCTGGGATTAATGGATGAAGAAGGCGGCGTCGCAGGACGTGTACTCCGCGATCTCGGAATGACCCCCGAACGCGTGCGCGAAGTTGTTTTGCGTGTCAGCGGCGCATCAACAGAATTTGACCCAGCCCACATCGAACTTGCCGCGGAAACTCAGCAAGTTCTCGAATACGCAATTGAAGAAGCCCGCCGTCTTGGGCATCACTACATCGGCACCGAGCATATTTTGCTTGGACTCATCCGCGTTGAATCCACCGGGCTGGAAGTGCTGCGCAGACTCGGCATCACAGGCGATCAGATTCGGCGGCAGACGCGGCGCGTCTTGAACGAATCCGCATCCGCATCCTCGCCGACGCCTGCGGGTGGTCCCCAACCGAGCAAAGGTGGCGCCGCATCAGCGACCGGTCCCAAGACCCCGCTCGTAGACCAACTCGCCACCGACTTAACCTCGAAGGCTGAAGAGAAAAAACTTGACCCCGTCATTGGGCGTCAAAAAGAAATTGAGCGTGTGATTCAAATCCTCGCACGCCGCACCAAAAACAACCCCGCGCTGATCGGCGAACCTGGCGTCGGCAAAACCGCCATCGTCGAAGGGCTGGCTCAACGCATCATCGACGGCGATGTTCCCGCGCCATTGATGAACAAGCGCGTGCTTCAACTGGACGTGGGCTCACTCGTGGCTGGCACCATGTATCGTGGTCAGTTCGAGGAGAGACTCAAGCGCATCATCGACGAACTAAAACAATCGGGTGCGATCCTGTTCATTGACGAAGTCCACATGCTGGTCGGAGCGGGAGCCGCAGGTTCCTCCGTCGATGCAGCAAACATTCTCAAGCCCGCTTTATCGCGCGGCGAGTTACAAGTCATCGGTGCGACCACGCTCGATGAATACCGCAAACACATCGAATCAGATGCCGCGCTCGAACGCCGCTTCCAACCTGTCCAAGTGGATGAACCCTCCGAAGACGAGACCATTCAAATCCTCAAGGGCATTCGCGGCGCGTACGAAGAACATCATCATTTGGTGATCTCCGACGAAGCGCTTGAAGCCGCAACACATTTGTCTTCGCGCTACGTCACCGAAAGATTTTTACCCGACAAAGCCATTGACCTAATCGACGAGTCATCTTCACGGGTTCGAATGTACAAAAGCCCCGCCGCCAAACACGCCAAGGATCTGTTTGGTCAGTTGAAGCAGGCGCGTCAAAATCGCTCGCTCGCGCAGGAAGAAGGCAACTCGGAAGACATCAAGGAATGGGAAGAACGCGAAGGCGATTTGAGCCAGCAGATTGAACGCCTGCGTACCGGTTGGGATCGCGCCAACAGCCCGGTCGTGACCGCCGAGGATATTGCCGAAGTCGTCTCGATGTGGACGGGTGTTCCGCTGATGCAATTGGCAGAGGCAGAATCACAGCGCCTGCTCAAGATGGAAGATGAACTTCGCAAGAACATCATCGGACAGGAAGATGCGATTGTTGCCATCTCCCGCGCCGTGCGCCGCGCCCGCGCTGGCTTGAAAGACCCCAAGCGCCCAATTGGCTCGTTCATGTTCCTCGGACCCACAGGCGTTGGCAAGACCCAGTTGACCAAGACCCTGGCCAAGTTCATGTTTGGAAGTGAAGAAGCCGCCATTCAATTGGACATGTCTGAGTTTATGGAACGCCACACCGCCGCCCGTTTGGTGGGTGCGCCTCCCGGATATGTGGGCTACGAAGATGCGGGTCAACTGACCGAAGCGTTGCGCCGCCGCCCGTACTCGATCATCGTCTTTGATGAGATCGAAAAGGCACATCCTGAAGTTCACAACATGCTGCTGCAAATTATGGAAGAAGGCCACCTGAGCGACGCGAAGGGACGCAAAGTAGATTTCCGCAATGCGATCATCGTCATGACCTCAAACATCGGCGCAGACATGATTAAGAATCAAACCTCGCTTGGCTTTGCAATGAAACGCGACGAAGCCACCGAAGAACGCCTATCCTACGAAGACATGCGCAAGAAGTTGAACGAATCCCTCAAGCGCGCCTTCCGCCCCGAGTTTATCAACCGCATGGATTCAGTCGTCATCTTCCGCTCGCTCAATAAGGAAGATATTCAGCAGATCGTCTCGCTCGAACTGGACAAGGTCGCTGAACGGCTCAAGGATCACGAACTTGTGTTGACCGCCTCTGAAGAAGCGTTGACCCTGCTCGCGACAGAAGGCTACGACTCAGAGTTTGGAGCGCGTCCGCTGCGCCGCGTGATTCAGCAAAGAGTGGAAGATCCGCTCTCAGATCGTGTGCTTGCCGGTGAGTTTGTGAACGGCGATGCGATCAAAGTAGATATCAACGAAGACGGTGATTTGGTCCTCAATAAATCTGAGGAAAAACTTCCCGAACCGAGTTTGTAAGACATTAAGTAGGTCACGCTTTTCTTTTAGCGTGACCTACTTTCTCAATGGATAAAAAATGTTCAAGCCAATCGAAGTAAAAGCCCTGAAAAATTACCGCCTACAAATCAAATTTTCAGATGGAGTGGAAGGCGAAATTGACCTTTCCGAATTTGCGGGCAAAGGCGTGTTCAAGTTGTGGAACGAGTATAGCAAATTTGAATCAGTCACAATTGGGTCAAGCGGGGAAATTGTATGGAACGATCAGGTTGACATGGATTCGGTCAATATGTATTTGAAGATCACAGGCAAAAAAATAGAGGATATTTTTCCTAAATTACGTGAGATCGCCGAACATGCCTGAAATCAGCCGTTTCTTTGGCATCACCATAAAAATGTTTTTTGGCGATCATACGCCGCCGCACTTCCACGCAGAATACGGCGATGAAAAAGCAGTATTCGATATTCGCAACCTTATTATGATCAACGGCAGTTTATCGTCCAGGGCACTTGGACTTGTGATTGAATGGGCATCCCAGCATCAGGTTGAATTATTGGATCTGTGGGAACGCGCATCAAATCAACAAGAGTTATATAAAGTTCCACCGCTAAAATGAACAAACAAGAACTCCTCAAGCAAGCCGACTACAGCTTCCAACGCGGCAACCGCGAACTGGCTAAAAAATATCTGACGGATTTTCTCGCGCAATATCCCAACGAAGAATCCGCGTGGATGTTGATGGCGCGCATCGAGGAAGAACCCAGGCGCAAAATCGAATGTTTTGAACGTGCGCTCAAGGTCAACCCGAACAACTCCGAAGCAAAGCTCGGGGTCGCCCGCATTAAATCTCCTGGCAAAACATTACCCAAACATGGCATTGCGGCTGAAAATCCAATTCAAAATCCGCACCCGTTCAAAAACATCCAGCGTGGAGTTGGCATCTTTCTGATGCTGGCAATTTTATTTGGCACGACTTCGTATGTCGTGGCGCGCAACAACCCAGAGTCGGCGGCGGCGAAGTTTTTGATCCTCACCACCCCAACGCCTTACGCAGGAATTCCGATTACTGGAAATATCGCCGCACAAACCCGCGCAACGATGAGCGAGAACTATCCGCAGTATGCCCCGCTGGTAGATGCGTTGATTGGTTTTGCAGTCAACAACGCCGAAAGCGGATTGGAAGGCGCCCCCGAACGCCCCGGCGCACAAATTGCCCCATCTGACACCGCAGGCGCAGAAGCCAAAGCCTCTCTTGAAAATGCGCTTCCGCAGCCCGGCTCACTATCCTCTGCCACACTCACTGAACGTCAACTCACATCATGGCTGGCAATGGAAATGAAGAACAGCCCCGATCTGCCATTGAGCAATGTGCAAGTCTATTTACGGGATGAAAAAATACAAATTTGGGGCATGGTGACGGGCAGTACCAATTCCACATCTGCGCTGATTGTTGGGAATCTCGGAATCGATTCAAATAAAAGTCCAAGCATCAAAGTTGAGTCAATACAGATCGGCGCACAAACAATTCCAGGCGCGCTGGTTTCGCAAATGGAATCCTGGCTCAATCAACTACTGAGCGAAGAAATAAACAAACAAGTCCCCGGGTTGGAAATTATGAATATCAACATCAGCAACGGGCTGATTACTGTCTCAGGAATGAGATAGAAAAAACACGAACGCGATATAATTTCGCTATTCTGTAATACAGGAGAATTTCAGTGGCTGACCCACGTATAACTAAATTTGCAAAAGTATTGGTGGAACATTCTGCGCGCGTTGTTTCCGGTGATCGCATTCTGCTCGAAGGCACAACCGCCGCCGAACCTTTATTGCGCGAACTATATATTCAAATTTTGGAAAAAGGCGGAAATCCGCACCTGATGATGACTCTGCCCGGGCTGATGCCTTTCAGTCAGGAAGAAATGTATTTGACCTACGCCAAAGATACCCAACTTGATTTTGTACCCACTTTCTATAAAATGGCGTACGACCAATTCGAGGGGCGCATCCGCGTTCACTCTGCGACGAACACCCACGGCACCACAAATATCGACCCGGCAAAACTCCAGCGGCACGGCAAGGCGCTTTCAGTCATCACCGAAGCGCAGTTCCGCCGCGGCGCCGAAGGAACCTTCAAATGGGTCACCACCCTCTTCCCCACCGACGGCTACGCACAAGATGCGAACATGAGTCTCAAGGAATACGAAGACTTCGTCTTCGGCGCAGTCCATGCCAACGAAGATGACCCGATCTCATTTTGGAAATCAGTGGAAAGCAAACAGCAATCCGCAGTTGATTTTATGAAAGGCAAAAGCCAGGTCATTTTGCGCGGACCAAATGTGGACATGACGCTTTCCGTGAAGGGACGCACCTTCATGAATTCATTCGGCACATTCAACATGCCCGACGGCGAAATTTACACAGGTCCTGTCGAAGATTCAGTCAACGGCTGGGTGAAGTTCACGTATCCTGCCAACTACGGCGGCACCAGCGTGGAAGGCGCAGAGTTGACCTTCTCGAACGGGCGCGTGGTCACTGCCAAAGCCGACAAGAACGAAGGCTTCCTGCTCAAGACATTGGATATCGACGCAGGCGCACGCACACTGGGCGAATTCGCCATCGGCACCAATTTTGACATTCAGCAATTTACGGGCAATATTCTATTTGATGAAAAGATCGGCGGCTCCTTCCACATGGCGCTCGGAGCAGGCTACCCGGAAACTGGTGCTAAAAACAAGAGTGCCATCCACTGGGATATGATCTGCGATATGCGCAAAGATTCCGAAATTCTTGTAGACGGCGAGTTGTTCTACAAAAACGGACAATTTGTGTTTGAGAAATAGTTAGTGGGTTTGCAGGTTTACAGGTTTAAAAGTTAGAAGGTTGAGGTGTAAAGCCTCAACCTTCTTTTTTTGGTAGTGGGTCAATATAAGTGATGTTCTTCCCGTAGTGGCGACTTCCCTGGCACCGCCCGCCAGGGAAAGTGTAGTCGCTTTTGCACCATAAAAACACGACTGAAGTCGTTACTACGCAAACCCATCACTTACCCAATACCACTATCCTTTTTTTATTCGTCACCAAAAGAAATGCCCACACTGCGTGCCGTGATAACCGCATCATCGTCCAGTTTTACGCGCTTGGGAACGGCAGTTGCTTCTACAAGTGGAATGTCCGTGATCCTGCCGCAACGCAAAGCCACCATGCGGTCAAAGCCGCCTTGCTCGGCGAGACGAACCGCCGCAGCACCATAGCGCGTGGCAAGCGAACGGTCAAAGGCAGTGGGTGTGCCTCCGCGTTGGAGATGACCCAAAACGGTCACGCGTGATTCGAAGCCTTGCTTCTCGATATATTCACCGACCACCTGACCAATCCCGCCCAGGCGCGGGACGTAAATTTCATTGCCCGCACGAGAGAATACCTGTCCCCCGTCCTGTGATTTCGCACCTTCAGAGACCGCGAGGATGCTGAACTTACTTCCTTTATCAGCCCGCTCGCGGATCTTCGCCATGATACTTTCAAATTTAAATGGAAATTCAGGAATCAGAATCACATCTGCTCCGCCGGAGATGCCCGCCTGCAATGCGATGAAGCCCGCGTCGCGCCCCATCAACTCAAGCACCATCGCGCGGTGATGCGACTCGGCAGTGGTGTGCAAACGATCCAGGGCTTCGGTGGCAATGTTGAGCGCGGTGTCAAACCCAAAGGTGACTTCCGTGCCGCCGATGTCGTTGTCAATTGTCTTGGGTACGCCGATGACCGGCACACCTTTTTCAAATAGTTCGTGAGCAATACGCAAAGTACCGTCGCCGCCCAGAACAAGCAAGGCGTCCAACTTTAATCTATCAATCCCTTTGACGATCTCGTCCGAAACATCCACGGTCACTTCTTGACCGTCGCGGATTATTTTCCGCGCATACGGGTTGCCTCGATTCGCAGAACCAAGAATCGTGCCCCCGCGCGGCAAAATTCCGCGCACCTCTCCCATCCCCAAAGGCACAATGCCATCCGCTTCGAGAAAGCCGTCGTAGCCATTGCGAATACCGAAAACCTCGCAGCCATATACGCTGATGGCTGTCTTGACCGCCGCGCGGATCACTGCGTTTAATCCGGGTGCATCACCGCCGCCTGTCAGTATTCCAATTTTTTTCATAGTCAAACCTCCTTTTCATTTCTCAATTCAAAGTATACATCTTTCTTGCAATCCAATATCAATACCCATATAATGAACGCAATGGAAACCCAACCAATTAGACAAAAATTGCAAAATATCCTGCGCTGGTTCGTGCCAGTTGCGGCTGCCCTTGCCTTTGCGGCATGGATGTATATTTCCCCCGAAGGCGCGCTCGGCAAACTGGATGCCATCGGTTACGCGGTTTGCCATCGTATTGATGCGCGCTCGTTTCAAATTGATGAGCGCCAACTTCCACTTTGCGCTCGTTGCACAGGCGAATTCTACGCGGCAGGCGCGGGACTTATCTTTCATCTGTTCGTGAGCGGCAAAAAAAGCAGGTTACCCTCACGCGGAATTATTGTCGTGTTTGTTCTCTTTCTCTTCGCATTCGGAATTGACGGCAGCAACTCGTATATTTATCTGCTCAAACAAACATCACGCGGCGCGTTGGATCACATCCCCAATCTGTACACGCCAAATAACGTCCTGCGGCTTTTCACAGGCAGCGGCATGGGAATTGCACTCGCGGCGGTTTTGTACCCCGTGGTCAACCAGACCCTGTGGCGCACGCTCGATGACCGCCCCGCGCTCGAATGGAAATCGCTCGGCATTCTCACGGGATTAATCATCGCAATCAACCTGCTCATCCTGACCGACAGCCCGATTGTGCTTTACCCCATCGCCTACCTCAGCGCACTTGGTACATTATCCCTGCTGGTGATCGTCTTCGCCATTTTGTGGATCATGATTATGCGGCAGGACAACACCTTCGAAAGTCCACGCCAACTTTGGCTTCCGCTTTTAGCGGGGTTCACTTTGGCCATGCTGATGCTGCTCAGCATTGACCTGTTCCGACTGCAATTCACAGGCACTTGGAGCGGATTCCCTGGGATGTCTGGATAGCAACAATATAGATAAAGTTGCGTATATAATAAAAAACAACGGTCAACAAAAAGGAGAAAAAATGGAAATGTTGCTCGGCATATTTTCCGCCTTCGGGCTTTCAGCCAGTGCGGGATTGAACGCATATATCCCCCTTCTGGTTGTGGGCGTGATCGGGCATTACTTCCCCGATACGCTAAAACTGAGTCAGCCCTGGGATCTGATCGCCAACCCGTGGATTTTGCTCCTGCTTGGGGTTTTGGTCATCATCGAGATGATTGCAGATAAAGTCCCGGCGGTCAACCACATCAACGACCTAATTCAAACCGTCGTGCGCCCTGCGGCTGGAGCAATTGCCTTCGCCGCCAGTGCAAAAGTCATCACCGATGTTCATCCCGTGTTGGCGCTGGCTTGCGGCTTGCTCATGGCGGGAACTGTGCATGTTGCCAAGGCGGCGGCACTGCGTCCGGCGGTCACAGCAACTACAGGCGGCGCGGGCAACGTCCCTGTCTCCATCGCTGAAGATGTTGTTGCATTCTTCACATCCATGTTTGCAGTTCTGTTCCCAATCGTCATGGGAACCATCCTGGTTATCCTGCTAGCACTAGTACTTTGGTGGCTCTGGCGCCGCACAGACAAGGCGCAAACTGCCTGATATAATGCGCCCTGTTGCCATTCATCAAATATAGTTTTTTATCAAACCCTATTACAAAGGAGTAGAAATTATGAATGATTTAAACGAAATGCCTGTTAGCCCCGAAGCCCCCAAGAAAAACAACACCGCCATCATCATCGGCGTCGTTGTAGTTGTTTTGCTATGTTGTTGCTGTGTAGCTGTGGGCGGTGGCGTGTGGCTATGGAATAACGGCGACGCCCTGCTCGGCAACGCCGCGAACATTATTGCAAACTTCGCCTAAAACAAAAAGTCCTCCGATCAGTTCGGAGGACTTTTTGTTTTAAGGACAGACTGTAATTCTTTCAAAGCATCGTACACTTTTTGTTTTAGACCATCATCCAAATTCAATTCTTCCAATTCATCTTCATCCAAAACTGTCTGTCTGCCATCTGCTGAAACCCACAGATCCAAAGCCAGATCGACATACGAGACAAAGTCAGCTTCAATGATGGCGGGTTTGCCGATGTTGCAATACCAGCCTTTGAAGTGATTATCATCGCGGTCATAAATTTCAAAGATGTTGTACCAGCGATCTGAATAAAATGTTTCTACAAAGCGGTCATTGCGTTTTAGGATGATGTCCATGAACGGCATATC
>CAMCQT010000104.1 GCA_945877125.1 Candidatus Brevifilum fermentans
GATTCTTGAAACATTTCCACATCTATTTCATGCGCTTCAAGATAGCTTTTGATTAGCTCCGCTTCCATGCGCCCGTAGACTTCGGTGAGTAGTTCATATTTTAGCTCGTCCATTATGTCCTCCAAAAAATGATGAACAGGATCGTCCAGAGCGTGCTGACAATAAGTTGCCGCACCCCAATGCGGGTGGGCTTCCATCCGATGGAGGGATGCGTGATGCCCCAAAGTGTTTCAAGCCATTGAATTAAAAAAGGGATGAAGATGAGTTGTGGGATGAGATTTGCCCAACCTAGCATCAGCGATGCGAATAAATTGAAGGAAGTATAAATGAGCGCGCGTTTGCCCATTCTCCACAATTCCTTGTTTTCAGGTTGGGATTTTAATTCACGCTGTTCGAGCCTGAGATAGGCGTAGACTATGCTTGCCGAGGATTGGAGCCAAGTCCACGCCCAGAGCCACCAGCCCAGCGGATTATAGCCGCCGAGCGCGACCCAGTATGCGGCTGGCGCGGCGAGAGACAGCACGCCCGTGGCGATGACTTCGATGCCGGCTTGCTTGCGCTCGGTACGCTGGCTGACAAGCCACAGATGCCACACAAAGACTGGCGCGCCCGGAATTGCCAAATAGAGCGTGTAGCCAAAACCCTGTGTGATAAGGACGGTCAATACCAAAGCTGAAATAATGCCATAGATCAGCAACCAGAAGCGGGCGGGGGCAAGCTCCGTTTTTGGGCGTCTGCCAGAGATCGCTTTGACAAAGACGGTCATCGGCTGGCGAATCATAAATGCAGACATCGCCGCGATGATGAGGCTAAAGGTGGCGTAAGTGAAATTTCCACCTGCGAAGATACCAATGAATAGCGGACTGAGAATGAAGACCCATGAGCCGTGGTCTTGCGGAATGGCGATCTGTTTTTTGAAGTTTTCTCGCATGGTTCGGTAAGCATACAAGAAAACCGGTATGCGCGCAAGGTTGTTATAATATGGTAAATCATTTTAAGGAGAATTTTGTATGCCACCAAAGAAAAAAATAAGCAAGGCGGAAGCTCAAAAAACTGAGAAGACGATCCAGATTGTTGCGATTGCGATGGTTGTGATCGTGGTCGCGCTCGTTGCCTGGCCATATATTGCCAAGTTGATCCCCCAAAAAACGGAAGTTGCGAATTCTGCAAGTTCTGCGGGTGTTGAAGATGTTGGAAGCGCAACTGCATGTGGAGCATTTGAGTCCATTGCCGCGGCAGAACAATATAACGAAGCCCCGCCCATGATGGTGGATCAGGCGAAACAATATTTTGCGACTTTCAAGATGGCGAAAGGCGGCGAGTTTGTCGTGGAGTTGTATCCGGCCAAGGCGCCGATCACGGTCAATAGTTTTGTGTTTCTTGCCTGCAAAAACTATTTTGACGGCGTGACATTCCATCGTGTGCTTGATGCTTTCATGGCGCAAGGCGGCGACCCGACAGGTACAGGTTCAGGTGAACTTGGCTATGAATTTGTGAACGAGGATAGCGACCTGACTTTTGATAAAGACGGTGTGGTGGCGATGGCGAATGCAGGCCGTGATACCAACGGGAGTCAGTTTTTCATCACATTTGGCGCGCAGGAATTCCTGAACGGTGGATATACTATTTTTGGTCAGGTGGTTGAAGGTATGGATGTGGTCAACGCCATTACGCGCCGCGACCCAGATCAAAGCCCAACATTTGAAGGTGACGCGATCGAGACGGTTACGATCTCGGAAAAATAGAAAAAGCAAAGGATGAGGGATGAATGATGAAGGATGAAGTCAATTGACTTCATCCTTCATTTTGGTTGAGAGCGTTTTTTAAGTACAATTCACCACAGGATGAAAATAATTTAAGGCTTTTTTGTGATTGGGTTTATCAAAAATCTGCGTTTATCTGTGTTCATCTGTGGTTGAAAACGACTTAAGAAACAGCATATAAGCGAACGGTTTGTTTATTCGTCTTCTTCCAAATCACGCATGGAGCAAAGGGATTGCAGCTCTTTTTCGTGCGAGTATTGTTTCTTGAGTTGTGGCTCGTTACTGGCTTTATTGGGGACAACATCCAGCAACTCGATCCAGTTTACAAATAATTCTGCATAGGGTTGATTAGCGTCGGATGTGTATCCCGCTCCGGTGTGCATGATGGGGCGCAGGTCATCGGGCAGCTTTTCAGGTTCGTTGCCGAAGTAATAAAATTGTTTGGAAGCCAGAGCGTACAATCCGCTTAGGTCTTTTTCCTGGTTCTCTTCTTTGTGGATGCTTGTGCGCATATTCGGTTTTCCGTGTGCGCTGTAGTTGTAGATACAATCGCCCACGCGCATGCGGTAGTCAATATTTCGCCAGTCTGGTTTTTTCTTGGGGACGAAGGTCTTGCAGAACTGATCGTATTCTTCCAATGTCATTTTGCTGGTGACGCGCATGGCATAAACAACATGATCTGAGATGTCACCAATCGGGGATTTGGTTGCGCCCAAACCAACGATCCAGTCTCCGATTTCAGCCGCGAGGCGAATGGTGGGTTTGCGAATGGCAAGTGTGCAAATGCCCCAAAACGGATTGGGCGCAGCCCCGTCATCATAACGTAATGTATAAGTGTATAGTTTCATGGGTTGGTTTAGAGTTTCCTTGTTCTAAATTTAAACATATAGATCTTCATCATCCACAATGGCGGGCGGTTCGGCGACCAATGCGTAAGCCCATACACCGCTTTCGTATAACATGGCGGCAAGTTCGTAGGGCGTCAGCAGTATTTCCAAATCCTGTGTTTCAATAAAGTCCAAGATCAGTTTGTGTGACGGTCTTTCTGTCTTGAAACTTTTTTGAACACGACCCAGAAAGTATTTTGCACTTTCCTGAGAGATTTGAAAGCGCGAGGCGATCTTTTCGAAGGGTTTAAGTTTATCCATTTATTTATTTTACCTCCTGTGTGTTGATCAAAGTTCCGTCTCTCAAACCTTCCAATGTTCCTGCCCCCGTCGCAAACATCGCAACCTCGATTTGTTTTCTGGTCAACTTTGTCATCTCCACTACATTGTCTGTTGAAATCGCGGCGGCTTTCAGAAATTGCCCAGCCATGCCGCCGAGGGTTGCGCCGAGGGCGATGCACTTGGCGATGTCGAGTCCGTCTTTGATTCCGCCGCTGGCGAAGATGGGCATGTTAGGCGTGGCTTTTGCTACATTTAGGATAGATTCGGCGGTCGAAATTCCCCAGCCGACAAATGTGGCGGCAAGCTGACGGGTGAACTCGTCTGGGGCACGGTGCATTTCCACTTGTGACCAACTTGTGCCGCCTGCGCCTGCTACATCAATGGCTGAGATGCCGCAATCGGCCAGCAGCTTTGCTGTCCGCTCTGAGATGCCCCAGCCAACTTCCTTGGCAATGACAGGCACTTCTAACTTCTTACATATTACTTCTATCTTTTGTGCCAATCCTGCAAAATTGGTATCGCCTGCGTCCTGCACGGCTTCTTGAAGGGGATTGAGATGCAGAATGAGCGCGTCGGCTTGGATCATGTCCACGGCTTTGCGGCATTGCTCAACTCCGTAGCCGTAGTTGAGTTGCACCGCGCCCAGGTTAGCGAAGAGTAGAATATCTGGCGCAACGCGGCGTATTTGAAATGTAGATGCCTGCTCAGGGTGTTCAATTGCGGCGCGTTGTGAGCCAACTCCCATGGTGATGCGGCATTCCTGTGCGGCTTCTGCCAGGCGTAGGTTGATCGTCTCTGCCGCGGATGTGCCGCCGGTCATGGAACTGATCAGGATTGGCGAATGCAATTTTTTGCCGAACAGGCTGAGGGTGGTGTCGATGCGGTTTAAATCCAGCTCAGGCAGTGCCTTGTGGATGAATCTGTAATTTTCCAATCCGGTGGTTATGGCTGAGCGGACATCCTGCTCCAGATTGATTTTGATGTGGTCAGATTTTCTCTGATCTATGGGCGCAACTTTTGTCATAAGGTAGTGTTCCTGACTGTGATGTACATTACACTGGCTTGACACGGTTTATAGACCGATTACAATAAGCCAGTCAAAATTATAAACAGGAGGCTGTTATGTCTGACACATATAGTGAACTCGTAATAATCGTAAAGGATTTACTCGGCGCGGATGAGGCGAAGATCAACCCCGAAGCTCGTTTCCGTGAGGACCTCGAAGCTGATTCTCTCGATCTCGTTGAGTTGATCATGGCTTTTGAGGATAAATTCGGCGCTGAAATTTCCGACGAAGATGCTCAGAAGATCACAACCGTTGGCGAAGCTGCCATATACATTGATTCACATAAGAAATAATTAATCAACTGGTGTGATTATAACTGTAGAGCCGCCTGTGAGGGCGGCTCTATTGTGTTAATTTTTATGTCATTGCGAGGAGGGTATTTGCTCTATCCGATACCATCCCGAATGTTCTTATCGGGGCGAAGCAATCTCCAACACTATGGGGGATTGCTTTGGGCAGGAACAAGATCGCCCTCGCAATGACATGATAGTTATTTTTTTACAATAAGGTTGGAATTTCTTCCGGGTGCTTGGCAACTCTTACGCCAGCGGCTTCGAGTGCTTTGATCTTGTCTGCGGCAGTGCCTGCTCCGGCTTCGATGATGGCGCCGGCATGTCCCATACGTTTTCCGGCAGGGGCAGTTTGACCTGCAATGAAGGCTGCCACGGGCTTGGTCATTTTGCTTCCAATATATTCCGCGGCTCTTTCTTCTTCGTTTCCGCCGATCTCGCCGATCATAATGACTTTTTCGGTCTTGGGATCGTGCTCGAACATTTCAAGCACATCGAGGAAGTTTGTACCGTTGACGGGGTCGCCGCCAATGCCTACGCAAGTTGACGCGCCCATGCCGAGGTTTTTCATGGCGTACAGCACTTCGTAGGTGAGCGTGCCAGAGCGGGAGACGACGCCGATATTGCCGGGGATGGCAATATCGCCCGGGATGATGCCGACCTTCGCTTCGCCGGGGGTGAGTAAGCCTGGGCAGTTTGGTCCAATGAGACGGACTTTCTTCTGGTCGAGGTAGTTACGCACGCGCATCATATCCTGCACGGCTACGCCTTCGGTGATGCAGATGATGAGCGGGATGCCGGCATCTGCGGCTTCGAACATGGCATCAGCGGCAAAACGAGCGGGGACAAAGATAATAGTCGCGTTGGCGTCTGTTGCTTCCCGGGCTGTTTTAACAGAATCAAAGACCGGCAGTTTTCCGTTTAATACCCATTCGCCGCCCTTGCCGGGGGTTACTCCGCCGACTACATTTGTGCCATAAGCAACCATTTGGGTTGTGTGGAATAAACCTTCATTGCCTGTAACGCCTTGAACGATTAGACGTGTGTTTTTATCTACTAAGATGCTCATGGTTTAATTCCCTTTTTGCGCGGCTTCTACAGATTTTTTCGCCGCATCCGCCAGTGTTTCCGCGGTGATCATGTTCGCGTTCTCAAGCAGTTTGCGTCCCTCTTCTGCATTTGTGCCGACGAGGCGTACGATCATCGGAACCTTTGGCTTCACTTCTTCCATTGCTATCAGAATACCGCGCGCAACTTCATCGCAGCGGGTAATGCCGCCAAAGATATTGAACAACACAGCTTTTACATTTGGATCAGTGAGGATAATACGCATGGCTGCGGTTACTTTCTCTGCGCTTGCGCCGCCGCCAATGTCGAGGAAGTTGGCTGGTTCGCCTCCGAAGAGCTTGATCACGTCCATGCTGGTCATGGCCAAGCCGGCGCCGTTGACCATGCAGCCGATATTGCCATCGAGCTTAATAAACGATAATCCGTATTTACGGGCTTCGATCTCGGCTGGGTCGTCTTCATCCGTGTCGCGCATTTCGTTCAAGTCAGGCTGACGGAAGAGCGCGCTGTCATCGATCATCATCTTGCCATCGAGTGCAACCATTTTCTTGTCTTTTGTAATAACAAGTGGGTTGATCTCGGCAAGTGTGGCATCGGTGGCTTTGTAAACTTCCCATAGACCCATCGCGATTTTTACAAAGTCTTTCATGTATTCGCGCGGTAAATCCATAGCTACTGCAACGTCGCGAGCCTGATATTCGCGCAGTCCCAACAGCGGATCAATATGACTTTTGATGATCTTGTCAGGCGTTTTCGCGGCTACTTCTTCAATGTCAATTCCGCCTGCGGCAGAAGCGATCATGACTGGCTTCTTTGCGGCACGGTCATTGGTAATGGAAAAGTAGATTTCCTGATCTATGGCAGAAGCCTCATCCACAAGCACTTTGCGAACCGGCAATCCTTTGATTTCCATGCCGAGGATCTGTGCGGCAAGTTGCGCGGCTTCGGCTGGGTCTTTGGCGAGTTTTACGCCTCCGGCCTTGCCACGTCCGCCTACCAGCACTTGTGCTTTAATGACAACGCGGCCGCCTAGCTCTTCTGCAATTTGCTTTGCTTCTTGAGCGGTAGCCGCTACGCGTCCCTTCGGAATTGGGATGCCATATTTTGAAAAAATTGTTTTGGATTGGTATTCGTGGAGTTTCATTATTCTCCCTCGGAGGATGTTTTATTTTACAGCGCGGCCATTATACCACCATAAAAAATACATCCTAAATACGGCGCCCCAAGTCAGCTACGGCTTTCTCAAAGTCTGAAAATCTTTAACGCGAATGGCTCGAATGAAGCGAACACTTGCGCCGCACGCCAGCGTGATTTATGGAATATAAATTTCGCACGTGCCGGCGCTGATCTCGCAGCGGGCTACTTCTTCGCCAAGCCACAGCACGCGGAATTGTCTGGAGCCTTCCTGCGTGTCCCAGAAAATTATTTCAGGCTCTTCTTCTCTGATCGGCTGGATGATGCTTGAATAATTACCGTGACAGTCAGCGGGGTCAAGGTAGGGCGGGCGTTGGTCGTTGTAAATTTTGATGCTGACGCAACTTTCAGACGGAATGTATTTCCATCTTCGACTTTCCAGTCGATACCCGGGGAGTGTGTCTGTTGGTTGTTCGTTTTTGTCGAGCCTTTCAAATGCAAAGCCAGATAAACTGCGCGATACATCTGAGCGGTTTAGCATGGTGAAACTTGTGTCGTTCCAAAATAGGGTCAGGTTATTTCCGTCTGGGTATGGGATTGTGGGAATTCCAAGAATCGGGACGGAGGTGCTCAAGGGAGTCGGTGTGGTGGTGGTGGCTGTCGGCTCGAGTGGGGTGGTTGTTGGGCTGGCGGTTGGCGTATTTGTAGAAATGGCTGTGGGTAAGACAGGAGTGGCCGAGGGCTGGATCAATGTTTGGGTTGGCTGAACAGGCTCGGTTGAGGTGGGGGGCGCGGAGGTAAATGTTGAGGCGGCGACCATGCCTGATGCGAAGAATCCGCTTTTCATGAAGTACCAGCCTCCAATCCCCAATAAAAGAAGAAGCGCGAGAAGAAGAAGCCAGCGGTTTTTCTTTTTGGGCTGTTTGGCAACGGGCTTGGCGGCTGGCAGGTCGGCGAGTGGCTTGTGGATGGTGTCGCCTTTTTTGCCTTTCGGTTTCAGGTGTTTTGTCATTTGCTCAACTGAAACGCTGCTTTGCCTGATGGTCGGCACGCCGACGGGCAGGGGCGGCAGGGACATTTTGGGCAATGAGTTGGGCGCCTTAAGGGCTTGCTCCAGCGTGGACATTAATTGCGCGCCGCTTTGATAACGATTTTGCGGATTTTTCTCCAACGCCTTGAGAATGACCGCATCCACGCTGGGGTTGATCTCGGGGTTGATACTGCGCGGCGACGGCGGGGGCTGTGTAATATGCAGCAGCGCAATGCTTGCGGGCGAAGAATCGTGGAAGGGAACCGTGCCGGTCAGGACTTCATACAGGATGACGCCCAGTGAATATAAGTCAGATTGAGGAACCGCATCTGCCGACCTTTTGGCTTGTTCGGGCGATATGTAGTGTGGTGTCCCGAAAATATTTCCCATCGAGCCATCGCTCACTTCGAGCGCCATGCCGAAATCACCAAGCAGGACGCGCCCATCTTTTGCGATCAATACATTTGACGGTTTGACATCGCGGTGAATCACTCCCTGACGATGGGCATAATCGAGTGCGCTGGCTATGGCGTTGCCGATGCGTAAAATATCCTCGTTTGGCATCTGCGCGCCTTCTTCAACATAAGCAGACATCACCGTCGAAAGGTCGTCGCCGTCCACGTATTCCATGACATAGTACGAGTACCCTTTTTCATCGCCGGCATAATAGATCTGGATCAGGTTTGCATGGTGCCATTTTGCCATCATGCGGGCTTCATTTACAAAACGAGTGGTGTAGGCGGGGTCATTTTTGTAACGTTTGTCAATAACTTTTATGGCAACAGGACGCTGGAGTCTGATATCCAGCCCGTAATAAACAGTAGCCATGCCGCCCTGCCCAAGCAGACGCTCCACACGAAAATTTGCAAGTTGCAGTCCGATCATTGGGTCTTTCATGAATTTTTGAGTGTCCGTTTTTTGGCTTGGTTGGCTTTGGGTGAAGGCATGGTTTCTCTGCTGGCAAGTGTGATTTTAGAAAGGTCATGAATGTAGGCGTTGAAGCCTTCGGCGTAGGCATCCAGATAATCCTGGGTAATCAGGTTTGCCAGGTCTTTGCGCCCAATGGAATACAAGGTAGCCACATGCGGACGGAAGTCACGCAAATGAATACGCATGTTTCCCTGGGCATCGGTCATCACGCCCCAGGCAAGTTGTTTCTGCGTATTGTCATCTTTGGCTGTGATAAAGCGGGTCAGTGTGCTGGTTTTTACCACTGCGCCGACATTGGAAAACACCTCACGCCCTTTGAGGATATTGTTCAACAATTCAAATCGTTCGGGGATTTTATCCAAAATATGCTGAAGGGGAAGAGGTAGATGGGCAAGCAGTTTGATCGCGCCGACGCTGGCGCTTTCACCCTGAATGGCGATCTCTTTTGCCCTGTTCAAGATGGCGCCAAACCCTGCCAGTGACGCAAGATATAACTTTTGGAAATGATTAAAGCCTGCATACATGGCGGCGCGGTCTTCTGTGGATTCTTCATAAGCGGCGAGCATTTTCATGGTCTGCGCGTGCAAACTGAGCAGATTCAACTCAACGAGCGGAACTTCCATATTAAGCGGATAAATGCGCTCCCGTGGAGATTTGAGGCTGGCGTCCATCGGAATCAGAATCGCGGGGCTGGTGCGGCTGGCTTCCTCCACTTGTTGCCGAATAGACGCGGCGAGCGCCGCGTCCGGCTGGGTGGCGGCGAGTCTATTTATTTCAGAAAGTAGTTTTTGCGAAGGCTTGTAAGTGGCGGCATGAATGGCTCGGTACAAAATGAGCAGGTCGTTGATCGTCAGTTGAAGCAGATCGTTTCTCTGCTTGAATTGTCTGCGTAGGTTGATGCACTCTTTGAGCTTGACTCTTTCCGTCTCGGCGCCTGCTTCTACTGAAACACGCGGAGATTGCTGTATCAGGTCAACATCTGACTTTTGCATTTGAAGCGTGAGCGAAGTGTAAATGCGAGTTTCTGCTGGAGCAGGGGAGGGGAGCATGTTCAAATATCGCGCCCAGGAGAGCGCCTCGTTGGTCATGATCTCAGACAGCGCCGTACCCCAGGCGCCGTCAAAAAAGATGTGCGACTGATCGAAGACGATGGTTTTGCCGGTGTCGAAAATGGTCAACGCGTGCGAGCCGATGCCGCGTTCTGCCTGACGCAATTCCGAGAGCGGGAGCGCACGCGAGCGCCTATCCGCTGAAATGATGATCGGAGCAAAGCGCAGATTGTCGAGGTCGTTCACCAGCATGGGGTTAAGTTTGCTGCGCAAGCCAGGCAGGGCAGAGCGTTTCATCCGCGCCAGAGATGTCAACTGCGAAGGTGACGAAGACGAGGATTTGAACAAGGCGGTGATCTGCGCGCGGGCGTTCATCACGTCCAGCGGCTTATTTGAGCCTTGTTCGCAAACAGGGAAAAGATAATAACTGTCATGATAGATAACGCCAATTTGCGCCTCAGCAAGGTTGAACGGAACGCGAGTTTCGCCATAAAGCCCAGGTTCCAAATATGCCAGAATCGACATTTGGCGCTGATATGCGCCGAGATCGCGGCTGGTCAATAGCTTCAACTTTGTCTGCCATTTTTCATGATCTGAAACCGGCAAAGAGTCCAGGTTGTATTTTAGGAACTGGTCAAATTTATATTGCCGATAGGCAGGGTAATCCAGCTCGGGGGCGTCCTCTTCGCGGCGGTAGGGAAGTTTCTTCTGCCAGTCACGGTGCAGGCGTTTGGCGCGCACGCCACTCGACTCCTCGAGCAGTGAGATCGAAACGCGTTCTTTCCATTCATTTTCGAGCAAGGCATTGTATTGATGCAGGCAGGTCACCGACGCCATGAGCCACGCGGTCAGGCGGTCTACCGGGTCGAGGTGGATGTTGTGCTGGTCGAGCAGGGTGTCAAATCCATGCGTTTCGTTTGTGTGGCGGGCGGTATCTTCGCGCAGGGCATAGCCCGCGTAAAATTGCCAGACGCCTTCGGGGAATGCAGTCTCAGGGTCTTTGCCCGCAAGTTTGAGCAGATTTTGATAGCCCCAAATAATGGCCGCCGGACCCGCAAAGACCGCGCCGTACATGGCTTGGTCGAGAATTTGCTCCACGCCGCTGAATAAAGCGTTGACATCCTGTTGCATCTTTTGGATGGGAATGCGGCGCCCGGGCAGGCGGGCAAGTCCGCTCAGGATCATGCCGGGCACGTTGCCGGCTGGCACGACCTTTGAGATCAATTCCACAACCGCATCCACTTCGGGCAATGAGAGGCGTGATAATTGTTGGACGGAAATATCGCGGGCAACGGTCCGCAGATTTTTCGCGGTGGATTGGGTGGCTTGCTGGTAGCTTGGTTTTTTATCGATCATTTTTGATCTGCCTGATCTTGGCGAACTGACGGATTATATAGTACTTCCATTCATCCATGCTCATTTTTGCCTATCAATAATAATGAGAGTAGAATCAAAGTATGAACATACTTGCATTCAAGATCGACCCAACGGGAAATATTCAGATCCAAACACAGGCGAAGACGCTTGATGAAATGACGCGGGAATTACCACAGGGGTTTTACACCACCTTTAGCACTCTCTCCGATGGGACAAAGGTCTTGGGGTTTCATGCACACTTGCAAAGATTGTACGTTCCTGCACTGGCGCAGGGGCTTGCGCCCTCGGTAGACGAGCCGACCTTGCGGACAAGAATTGCAGAACTTGCAAAACTGAATCTGCCGAAGGAATCCCGCATCCGCTTGATTTTGACGAAGAACGATGGGGTGGTCTACGTCGGCATTCAGCCATTTGAGCCGTTGTCAAAACAAATTTACGAAAATGGCGTGAGCGTGGTCACTGCGGAGTTGGCGCGCGAAGCTCCGCGGGTGAAGGATACGGGGTTTATTTCCGCAAGTACTGAGCAACGCAAGCAATTGGGAAGGGATGTATTTGAAATTTTGCTTACAAAAAATGGAAATATTCTGGAAGGCATGACATCCAATTTTTATGCCATTAAGTATGTCGTTGCGAATGCGGAGAATCAACCTCCTGTCCACGGCATGGGATTGCTTCGTCGGGAAGAAAATCCTCCTCGCAATGACATTTTGATCACAGCGCAGGATGGTATTTTGCTCGGTGTGACAAGACATGCAATTCTCAGGTTGGCAAGAGGGCAGGGGATGTTAATTGAATATCGCGCGCCGAAGGTCAGTGAAAAATTTGACGAGGCGTTTCTCACGTCCAGTTCACGCGGAGTCGTTCCGATTGTTTCGATTGATAATAAGCCAGTGGGGCAGGGGAGGGTGGGCAAGTGGACACAAATGCTCTCGAAGGCGTATCAGGCTTGCGTTGAGGAGCGAAGCGAGAAAATTATCGAATAAGTTTTCTTATCCCAAATTAAGTAACTTTCTCCTTTTGAATGCGACTACTCATCATATTCAAAAGGAGATTATTATGACTCATGTAATTACCAGCCTGTGTTTGCGCGACAATGGATGTTCCGAGGTCTGTCCGGTGGAATCCATTCAACCTGGGACAACAGCCGAGTGGCCGACCTTTTATATTGACTCGTCCAGTTGCATTGATTGCGGCGCGTGCGTGCCCGAGTGCCCGTTCCATGCGATCTTCCCCGAAGACGAGTTGCCGGCTGCATTTAAGGCGAAGGGCGGCGAGTTTATCAATGAGGCAGGGCTGACGGGTCACTATGAAGCCGTCAATCATAAAAAGCAAAAGATCGTGCTGGATACCACGCGAATTTTAGCGGCAGGTGAAATCCTTGACCTGCGCGGAAGTGTCAAGACGAACGCGCAGTTTTTCAAATAGCGAAAAAGGACGCAGATAAACGC
This sequence comes from Candidatus Brevifilum fermentans, assembly GCA_945877125.1. Classification (GTDB taxonomy): domain Bacteria; phylum Chloroflexota; class Anaerolineae; order Anaerolineales; family Villigracilaceae; genus Villigracilis. The sequence continues at coordinate 12,325 of CAMCQT010000104.1, forward strand.
AGAGAACGCTGATGCTTGCTTTTTATCAGCGTTCTCTGCGTTTGAATTATTATTTTGACTTTTTCTCAAAGACCTCGTAGTAGGCTTTGTCCAATTCGTCATCTGACAGGTGGGTGTATCTTTGGGTGACCTGAATATTTTTGTGCCGCGCAAGCTCCTGCGCAATTCTCAGATTTCCAGTGCCACGTAATGCCGAGGTAACAAAATAATGGCGGAATGAATGGGGCGTGATCTTGCCGACCATTTCACTTCCCAAAAACTGCTCCACGCGCTCTTTGACGATATTTCGTCCTGTGGTAGGCGTCATCGGCTTGATTTTTTTGCCTGCGCCTTTGTCGTGACGGGCAAAAAGGGGCAGGGAACTCAGCTGTTTGCCTGAATTTCCATCCAAAGCACCGCGCTGTGACAAATAATCCTTGATGGCTTGCAGTGAACGCGAAGTAAAGCGGATGACAGCCTGTTTGTTGCCCTTGCCGATGATAATGGCGCGTCCTTCGTTCCAATCAATATCTCCGCGCCTGAGATTACAGGCTTCGTGGACGCGGAAGCCTGTATCTGCCAAAGTGACCAAAAAAGCGCGGTCGCGGTATGCGCGTAGCTTAGCGTTGAGCGCCTCATCCTCGTCAGCGGCGGAAATCAGCAGGTTTTCGACATCTTGAACCTTGTCTAAAAGCGTCTCAATTGCCTCGATGGGGAACTGCGGAAAGCGTGTGCCAGGACGGCGTGCGCGCTGTCGTATAAGCACCGTCAGACGAGACTGGCTGACTTGAATCAGCTTCTCCGAGTCTACATACAGATAGAAGCCTTTGACAGCCTGCAAATACAACTGCTCGGTGGCAGTGGCGTAGACGTTGAGATAATCCACAAATTTCAAGAAGGGTTCTTCTGTGAGTTTTTCAATGGGGGTGACGCTGGGTTTGAGCGATCTTTTTTCCAACACTTCACTGAACGCTTGCAGTGCGTTCTTATACGCAAGCATTGTGCGTTTGCTGCGCGCGCGTTCCACCATGCGTAAATAGTCGCTCATCACGTCAGAAATAGTCTGGGAATTCTCAGGAGTGTCTTCCATACACTACATTATATGAATTTCTGGTAACTTGTCAATGCTTTCGATAATAATACTTATCGAAAGCAAAAAGGGTAAAATAAAATGTCATTGCGAGGGCGCTCTTGTTCTTGCCCGAAGCAATCCCCCACTGCTGGAAGTGCGGACAGTTGACCGTGGACGATGGACAATAAAAGAAGATGCAATAGATCGCGATAGTTCTTGACCTTTTTCATCCTTCATCCTTAATCCTTCATCCTTTCCTCTCCCTCCCCCACCCCAGGATATGTTTCCTGAAAAAGACCTCCGAGTTCTTTACCCACAGGGTGCTTCGCAAAGAACTCGGAGGTCTGGGGTTACTCCCGCGCAACCGCGCCAAAGACCATCCACGAATAAAACCTGCCACGAATGCGCGAATAGCGCGTCTCCCATTCGTGAATTCGTGCCTCATTCGTGGACGGTTTTCATTCATCCTTCATCATTCATCCCTCATCCTTTCCCCCTCCCCCTAACTCCTTTTGCACAATTTCAGCCAATTCCTGGGGCAAACCAGAAAGGTCGGGATTCTTGATACCTGACATGTATTTTTGCAAGACCCTGCCCAACTCTTGAATTTCAGGCGAGGCTTCGGGATTTACTGCCATTTTCGAGACGGATTCGAAATATTTTTGGGCATCTTCGCTTTTCTCGCGGACTGCCGTGACCAAGCCAGAAACAAAGCGCCTGATTTGCTCCAATTGGCTTACTTCTTCTCTTTCTCCAAACTCTATTTTCTCCCCATTTTGTATACGTTGCGCGAGTTGTTCCCAACCTTCGAGACCTTCAGGCATACCTAGTGTGGGCGCAAGTTTTACCAAAGCCTGCAATACCTGAGCCTCTCCCATTGGTTTGGCAATTGTGTAAACAGTCACCCACGCATTAATCGCTTCCTGCATTTGATTTTTACGTGCGTACATGTGCCCCATATTAAATAAGGTGACACACAAACCTGCTTTGTCACCGATTTTCTGGCAGATGGCTAAATCTCTTTTACTGTATTCGAGTGCAGTCTCGTAATCTCCTTGGGCTTGTAATATTTGAGAAAGGTTATTCAATGTAACACTCTCTCCTTTAATGTCGCCGATCTGCTGCCTGATGGTCAGCGATTGTTTGAGGTACGCCAGCGCCGTCTCGTAATTGCCCTGCGCGTCGTAGATTTGCGAAATATTGTTGAGCGTGGTGCCTTCGCCCGCTTTGTCGCCGATCTGCTGCCTGATGGCAAGAGACTGTTTGAAATAATCGAGTGCAGATTCGAAATCGCCTTGCTGATAATAAATACTGGCAATATTGTTGAGCGTTACCCCTTCGCCCGCTTTGTCGCCGATCTGCTGCCTGATGGTCAGCGATTGTTTGAGGTACGCCAGCGCCGTCTCGTAATCGCCCTGGGCGTCGTAGATTTGCGAAATATTGTTGAGCGTGGTGCCTTCGCCCGCTTTGTCGCCGATCTGCTGCCTAATGGTCAGCGATTGTTTGAGGTACGCCAGCGCCGTCTCGTAATCGCCCTGGGCGTGATAACTTGTGCCAATATTGCCAAGTGTTGCCGCTTCGCCCGCTTTGTCGCCGATCTGCTGCGTGATGGTCAGCGATTGTTTGAGGTACGCCAGCGCCGTCTCGTAATCGCCCTGGGCTTTGTATATTTGCGAAATATTGTTGAGCGTTGCCCCTTCGCCCGCTTTGTCGCCGATCTGCTGCATGATGGTCAGCGATTGTTTGAGGTACGCCAGCGCCGTCTCGTAATCGCCCTGGGCTTTGAATATTTGCGAAATATTGTTGAGCGTTGCCCCTTGGC
>CAMCQT010000105.1 GCA_945877125.1 Candidatus Brevifilum fermentans
GGAATCAAAAAAACAGCGACGCGCTGTTTTTTTTGATTGATGTATCGGGGATGAAACAACTACACAAATTTGATTCGGTTTGCAGCGAATGCCACCATTCTCAGCAGGAGTACGCCATGCTTCCAGCGTGAAATGTTGGTTGTGCCGTAGGTGCGGTCTCGGTAGCGGATGGGGAGGTCAATAATTTTTCGGTTTAATTTGGCGGCGCCGAAGATCAGATCATAGTCGCCGAAGGGGTCGAAATCTCCAAAGTAGGAGCGGTTGGCTGCGATCTTTGCGTAATCGTCACGCCACATTACTTTTGTGCCGCACAATGTATCTTTGATGGGTTGTCCCAGCAGCCACGAGAATGCCATGCTGAATAATTTATTGCCGATGAAGTTTAGCGTGCGCATGGCTTCTTTTTCCATCGGATAAACCAGACGTACTCCATTGATGAATTCGCCTTTGCCTGAAACGATGGCGTCATAAAAGCGCGGCAGGTCTTCGGGGGGGACGGTTAAATCTGCGTCGAGAATCATTAGGATGTCGCCGGTGGCTTTTTCGAAGCCGAGCCGAATCGCATCAGCTTTGCCAATGCCTGGTTGACGGAAGAGCAGGCTGGGGGTTAGGGGGTGAAGCGGAATTTCATCCGCAATGGTTTCGTAGGTGTTGTCGCGCGAATGTCCTTCGACAAAAACGATCTCAGTTCTGCTTCCCATTTGGGGTACCCGTTCAAAAATTGCTTTGACATTGCCTGCTTCATTCCGCGCCGCAATGACAACGGAAACGCTGGGCTGTTTTGTGGGTTGGGGCGCAGGACGCGCGATTATAAAATTGGAGAGAGCGAATGCGCGGAATGGCCAAAGTTTGACGAGGTAACGATTTGCAAATCCGCCGAGCGGAAGCGGCCAAAGGATTTCCTGTGTGGCGCGGATACTTTCGAAACCCGAAAGGTGTAACATGTTGGCAATATCTTCAGGGGTTAACCAATTTTGATTAAGCATTGGCGCGGCAAGGTTTAGCGATTGGGCAATGGTGAGAGGCAATTGCCAAAGATGATTATAGAAATTAATGATGATACGAGTGCGTGGCGTGCATAATTTTCGTATTTGATCAAATGCCAGTTGTATATCCCATAAGTCGTTAACGGTATCAGATAGGATAATGACGTCGAATTCGCCCTCAATACTGGGGAGGTCATGCACATCTGCCTGGTAATACTCAAGTTCTGGGTGACGTTGTTTGGCTCTTGCGATCATTTCAGCAGAGAAATCAACGCCGACGCCGCGTGAAGGTTGCAGGTGCGCAAGTAAACTGCCTGTGCCGCAGCCGATCTCAAGTATGCTTTGATTGGGGTTGACAAGATATTGATATATCTCAGTGAGGCGGCGGTGATACCACCTGCCCATGCCGCGCCAGTGGTCGCGTTTTTGAGCGATGAAATCCCAATGATTTTTACGAGTTTGATAATAAGCTTCCATAAGATTCCTTTGTTTTTTGTTGTTACGATTATAATGCTGAATAAATTGAGCTTTTGAAGTCATCTCTGGACTTATCAGTATTTATACTAAAAATAATTTTTGATGCTGATCCATTCCTAAGAAATCAGACGATTAGGTGCATAATGCAAAAACAGTTGCCGGCTCTCCTTCGTAATGGTTCGTTTGCGAGGATCATCACAACAGGATGGTTGGCGCTGTTGGTTTTGGGAATACTTTTAAATCCTTTGTTTTCTTATTAGGGGCGTGATGGCGGGATTTTTCTATATGTTGGCTCACTTATTCTAAAAGGAAAAATACCCTATTTGGATGTTTGGGAAAATAAAGGACCCCTTGTTTTTTATATCAATGCGCTTGGGCTTTTTTTGACCAACGGCTCTCGTTGGGGTGTTTGGTTACTTGAATTCCTTTTCTTTTTTTGTGCTGGATATATTGGTTATATCCTCATCAAACGCATTATGGGAACCATCCCAGCCTTGATCGGAACATTTATTTGGGTCACGGCAGCGGGTAATGTCTTGCAGGGTGGAAATTTTTCAGAGGAATATTCACTGCTGTTTAGCTTTATGGCGGCATTATTTTATTTGAAAAGCCTGGAACAACCCGATAAAAAAATTTACTACCTGTTGATCGGAATTTCTCTGGGCGTAAATATTTTGCTTCGTCCAAACAATATTAGTATGCAGATTGCAGCCGCGGGCGCATATTTTATTTTAGTTATTGCCTCAAGAGACTGGCGTTTATTTCTTCAAAGAGCGGCACTAATAACATTAGGCGGAATTGCTGTGCTTGCTCCAGTGGTTTTGTATTTTACCCTGCAAAACGCGCTGATGGAAATGATCAACGTTGTGCTTGTTTTTAATGTTCAATACAGTGACGGGGGCGGGCTGTCTCGAGTTTTTGGCGGACTTTTAAATGCTTCGACTTCAATTGGTTTAATATTTGCGATCATTGCGTTGTTGGGATACATTTTGTCCTTGCTGTTACTCCTTAAACGCGAAATGTTTGATACCGTAGTAGGGCGATTTCTATTAATTTTAGTTATCGGCTGGCCGATTGAGGCAGTGTTAAGCTCACTTTCAGGTCGAAATTACCCGCATTACTTTCTTGGCTGGGCGCCCTATTTGGGGTTGTTAGGCGCTTATGCGGCATATATTTTTCTGCGCCGATTTGCGCCCCGCTCTGAGCAATATGCTGTTGTTTGTGTATTGATTTTATTGGCTGTTACCCTGGCCGGCAAAATTAATATTTGGAAAGATTATGTTGCCGTTCTTGAGCGCGCATGGAATTCTCCCAAAACAGGATTGGAGTATCGAGACCCCGTTGCTTCCTACATTCGAGAGAATACCGCACCCGAAGATGAGGTGTTCGTTTGGGGTTTTCGCCCAGTGATCAACTTTGCCGCTGACAGGGAATCCCCAGCGTCATTTTTGCCATACCCGCTGATTCATGTGGATACTCCGCTTGGAGAAAATTGGGCAGACCAGTTTTATGTTCAATTCACAACGAATCCGCCTGCTTTGGTCATTAATATGGTCGAACCCGCAGACCGCGAACGGATTCCTGATATTGACCCCGAAATCCGCAAACAATATAAGATCAAGTGGAAGGATGTTGTCCTCGCGCATAACTATAAAGATATGCTGGACTTTATCCATCAAAACTACACCCGTATTGATACCGTAAATGGTTCCGATATTTATCGTTTGAACACAGCCATTCCCTGACTTGTCCCGTCAAAATAGTTGATTCACATCCCGTTATTCCTGTTATAATTCAGTGACTGAATTTTGGAATGCGAAATATATGGAATCAACAAACGAAGAAATCCGCGAACTTTCCCTGCTTGAACAAATCGAGAGCGACCCTGATGTAAATCAATCTGTGCTGGCTACGCAATTGGGCGTGGCTGTTGGCACGGTCAATTGGCATTTAAAACGGCTGATAGCAAAAGGCGCAGTCAAGGTCTCGCGCGCTGAGCGCAAGAAACTGCGTTATATCATCACCCCTGAAGGACTTGCCTTGCGCGCCCGCCTTGCGGTGGATTATGTGGAGCGTTCTTTTTCTGTTTATCGCCACACCCGTCAGCGAGTGAAGGACCATATTGTAAAAATTCGCCATGCGGGTTTTGACCGTGTGCGTATTGTCGGTTCTGGCGATGTGGCTGATATTTGCAAGCTCACCTGTCTGGAACAAGGCATTTCTGTGGTGACAGATAAAACTGCACCCGCCTTAATTTTGGATGGATATAAAGTACGACTGGAGGGCATAGAATGATAGATCGTCATGTGTTGATCACAGGCGGCGCGGGCTACATCGGTTCCATGCTGACCTCGGAACTGTTGCGCGCCAATTACAGAGTCACCGTTCTGGACAGCCTTCTGTTCGGCGGCGAGAGCATTGTCCCGTTTCTTCATCATCCCAACTTCCACTTTGTCAAAGCAGATGTGACCGAGAATCGTACGGTACGCGATGCGCTCAAACGCGGCTGGCCGAAGCCGGATACGGTTGTTCATCTGGCGGCGATTGTGGGATTCCCGGCCTGTCAGGCAGTGGGCAAGTCTGTGTCGTGGAAGTACAATGTCGAAGCCACGAAAAATGTCTATGGTCAGGCATCAGATTTGGGCGTGGAAAGGATCGTGTTCGCATCCACCTATAGCAACTATGGCTTATCCGAAGACGGCAAGCCAGTCACCGAAGAATCCCCATTAAATCCGCAATCGGTATATGCTGAGACGAAGATCGCCAGCGAAGAATTTTTGCTTTCGCAAAAAGATTCGGCTTGTGTGCCGTTGCTGTTCCGCTTTGCAACTTTATATGGGATTTCGCCGCGCACACGTTTTGATCTGATCGTCAATCAATTTGTGCTGGAAGCATTTACAAAACGCTCGCTCATCATTTATCAACGCGGATATTCGCGCTCGTTCGTGCATATCCGCGATGTGGTGCGCGGTGTGATAATGGGCATTGAAGCGGACAAGGAAAAAGTACGCGGACAGGTTTTCAATTTGGGAACTGACAACGGAAATTACGCAAAAAGCGATATCGTTAATTTTATTCTCAAGCGTATGCCTGAGACCGTTGTAGAGTACAAAGACTTGACCTTTGGCGGTGACATGCGCGACATCACGGTTTCATTTGAAAAGATCAAGCGTGTGCTCGGCTTTGACACGATCTTTGATGTGGATGATGGCGTGCGTGAAGTTTTGTTCGCGTTGAAATCAGGACTGATCCGCAACCCTACCGATGACCGATATCGAAATGCGCAATTCATTGTGCAGTAAAAAAGGAGAAAAACATGGCAGAAAATTTTTGGAAAGATAAAAAAGTAATTGTTACCGGCGGAGCGGGTTTTTTAGGCTCGTTCGTTATTGAAAAATTAAAAGGACGCGGTGCGACTGATATTTTTATTCCGCGTATTGAGAATTACAACCTTGTTGACCCCAACGACATTAAACGTTTGTATAGTGAAAACCTAAATGGTGTTGACCCGAAGAATGTGGTCATCATTCACCTTGCCGCAAACGTGGGCGGAATTGGCGCGAACCGCGAACATCCCGCTGACTTTTTCTACGATAACTTAATGATGGGCGTTGAACTCATGCATCAGGCCTACAAAAACGGCGTGGGTAAATTTGTTGCGATTGGCACGGTCTGCGCTTATCCCAAGTTCACGCCTGTTCCTTTTAGGGAAGATGACTTGTGGATTGGCTACCCCGAAGAGACCAATGCTCCCTACGGACTTGCCAAGAAGATGATGCTGGTGCAGGCGCAGGCGTACCGCGCACAATATGGCTTTAATGCGATCTTCCTTTTGCCGGTCAATTTGTACGGCCCGCGTGACAACTTTAATTTAGCAACCTCGCACGTCATCCCAGCGTTGATCCGCAAGGCGGTTGAAGCAACCGAACGCGGTGACAAGGAACTACAAGTCTGGGGCGATGGTTCTCCGACACGCGAATTTTTATACGTGGAAGATGCCGCCGATGCAATCGTCTCTGCCGCGGAAAATTACAACGGCGACCTGCCGGTTAACCTTGGTTCTGGCTACGAAATTTCGATCAAGGATTTGACTGAAATGATCGTCAAGATGACCGGCTTCCAGGGTACTCTCAACTGGCAGACCGACAAGCCAAACGGTCAACCCCGCCGCGGATTGGATGTCTCGCGCGCAAAAGAATTATTCGGCTGGGGCGCGCAGGTTTCCTTTGAAGAAGGCATGAAGCGCACGATTGAATGGTTCAAAGCCAATCGAGACAAAATCCGTTAGAAAGGTTGGAAAGTTTGCGGGTTTGAACGTTCCAACCTGCAAACTTGGAAACGAAATTATGATTGAAACTACAAAACACGAACCAAACACTATTTATATCAAGCCATCCAAAGGACTTGCGGCATTAAACCTGCGTGACCTTTGGGTCTACCGTGAATTGATCTTCTTCATGGTCTGGCGCGATGTAAAGGTGAAATATAAGCAAACTCTTTTGGGTATGGCCTGGGCTGTTATTCAGCCTGTGATGACCATGCTAATTTTCACATTCCTGTTTGATCGAGTGGCAAAACTGCCAACGGAAGGAATTCCCTATCCCGTTTTTTCATTCACAGCGCTGTTGCCGTGGGGCTTGTTTGTCGTGGCGCTCAATCAGGGCAGCCGCTCGCTCGTGGCGCACAACAACATGGTGACGAAGATCTACTTTCCGCGTCTCATTTTGCCCATGTCTGCGGTCTTTTCAGGACTGGTAGATTTTGCCATCGCCTTCGTTATTCTGGTCATTTTGATGCTTTACTATCATGTGACCCCCGCCTGGAATTTGTTGTGGACGCTTCCGCTCTTTCTCCTGCTGGCAATTGTGACCGCGCTGGGCGTGGCGCTCTGGCTTTCAGCGATCAACGTCCAATATCGTGACGTAAACCAGGCGCTCCCGTTTCTGACTCAGTTTTGGCTGTTTGCTACACCCGTGGCATATTCTGCCTCTGTGATTTCTGAAAAATGGCAGGTCTTATATTTCCTGAACCCGATGGCGGGCGTGGTCAATGGCTTTCGCTGGTCATTGCTCGGCATTGGCAATGGACCTGATATTACCCTTTGGGTTTCAACAGGCATTTCAATTTTGATTTTCATCTCAGGTCTCTTCTATTTTAGAAGCATGGAAAAGACTTTTGCGGACACGATATAAATAAGTGTCAGGTTTCAGGTTTTATGTGTCAGGTCCCTGAAGTAAGGAGAATATCATGGCGATGATTCAACGATTTGAAGATATTCAAGCCTGGCAGGAAGCACGGATTTTGGTGAAGATGATTTATCAATTAACAAATAAAGAAAAGTTTTCCAAAGATTATGGAATGAGAGACCAGATTAGGCGCGCTTCTGTTTCTGTGATGAATAATATTGCAGAAGGGTTTGATTGCGAGTCGAAAATTGAGTTTGCTCGTTTTCTTGGAATTGCACGACGCTCTGCTGTTGAAGTGCAATCTGTACTTTACGCGGCTCTGGACGTGGAATATATTGATCAGACCGAGTTTGATTTACATTATGAACAGGCGCGCAAAGCCAAAGCTTTAGTTGGCGGTTTCAAACGCTCGCTAACGAAATAATCCTGATACCTGATACCTGAGACTTGATACCTCTTATGACAACAGCAATTAGTGTAAAAAATATCGGCAAGCAATACAAGATCGGCGCAGCGGAATCGAAATTCCGCTACAACATGCTCCGCGATGTGATCGTGGACACCTTCTCTGCGCCCATTCGTCTGGCGAAAGCCATGATCGGCAAATCTGACCGCAGACAGAACCAGAATTATGTTTGGGCGTTGAAGGATGTTTCCTTCGATCTCGAAGAAGGCAGAGTCCTCGGCATTGTGGGGCGCAACGGCGCAGGCAAAAGCACCCTGCTCAAGATTCTCTCAAGGGTCACCGAACCCACTGTCGGCACGGTTTCTGTGCGCGGACGTGTCGGCTCGCTCCTCGAAGTGGGTACGGGCTTTCATCCTGAACTGACAGGGCGCGAAAATATCTACATGAACGGCGCCATCCTCGGTATGAGACGCGCCGAGATCGATTCCAAGTTTGATGAGATCGTGGATTTCTCTGAAGTCACACAATACATCGATACGCCCGTCAAGCGCTATTCGTCAGGCATGTACCTGCGCCTCGCGTTTGCAGTCGCCGCGCATCTCGAACCTGAAATCCTCGTTGTGGATGAAGTGCTGGCGGTGGGCGATGCGGAGTTCCAAAAGAAGTGCCTCGGCAAAATGGGTGACGTGGCACAGCAGGGCCGCACGGTCTTGTTCGTCAGTCACAACATGTCTGCAATTTTGCGTTTGACTCAGGAAGCGATTGTTTTGAACAAAGGTCAAATGCTCATGCGCGGACCTACGCAGGAAGCCGTTGATTTTTATCTTTCGTCGGGTCAGGCGCAGGCGGGGCAGCGGGTTTGGGAGGCGGAAGATGTCCCAGCGGCGAGTGCGCCATTTAGACCGACCAGCTTGAAGGTTATGAATAAAAGCGGAAAGGCTGTTGATACTGTCCGCTCCACAGAACCCGTCACCGTCGAGTTCGAATATCAACTTGATGCGCCCGTCACAGGCTTGCGCGTTGGTATGTATCTCAGCACCATGCGCGGCGAATATGTGCTCACTTCGTTTGACACCGACGCGCCTGATCTTTTCGAAAGATTTGATTCGCGCAAAGCGGGTCGTTACATCAGCCGCGCCGAAATCCCCGCCGATATTTTCAACGAAGGACGTTACACCATTGGCGTGAATGCCAGTTCGTTTGGCGTGCGCCGCTATTTTATGGATGAAAACGCGATTGCATTCAACGTAGATATCACCGGCGCGCCCGGCACGCAATGGCCCGAGCCGCGCGTGGGGCCTGTGCGACCGAGGCTTGCGTGGAATATTGAAAAAATCGGAGATTAGTAATTGGAGATTGGTAATTCGTTTTGTGAATTACCAATCTCCAATCTCCAATTACCATTATGACAAACAAAAATCCCCTCCGAGAATTTCTGGGCGACCTGCCCTTCACTGCCGAAATAGACTGGATGCTTCGGTCAAAGAATCGCCCGCGCAAAGATCACTTTAATTTGGATCGTTTGCAAAAGTCTTTGCCTGCGGCGCGCGCGGTCGTTGAGCCCATTGCAAAAAACGCGAAACCCGGCAAGAATGTTTTATTTTTTGCCACGCTTCATTATTGGATCGAGCAATCTGCCTATCTTGGGTTGGCTCTCGCTGGGCTTGGTCACAAAGTCACATTGCTGACCCTGCCCTACTCCGAGTGGCACAAACAAAAGGATAACTTCACACAACGACAACGCATCCTTCACACACGGGATGCGCTGTCGGCTTTATCTCCATTAATTGAACACGCATCTCTGCTTGACCTCAAGCCTGATTCTGTTCTCCCCGACATTCTCCAGGCTGATGTAAAAGAGATCTCGCTCTGGGATGTGCAATACACCCTGATGCGCGAAGAAGTAGACATGAACGACGCCAGCGACCGCGCGTTGTACGACCTGCGGATTCAGCGCAATACCTTCGCCGCCCAAGCCGCATTTGAATATTTACAATCGAACAAACCCGATGTTGTTTTGATTCCCAATGGCTTGATCCTCGAAATGGGAATTATCTTCCGCGTGGCGCGCTACTTGGGAATTGACGCAGTCACCTACGAATTCAACGACCAGCGCGAACAAATTTGGATCGCACAAAATTCATCCATCATGCAGCAGGATACCGATTACATCGTGGATGCGCGCTGCCATTTGCCGATCACCGATGAGATGTTCGAGCGCGTCGCAGATTTGGAAAATGCCCGCCGCGGCGCTCGCGTCTGGGGCAAATCCAAACGCCTGTGGCAATATGTTTCTTCGCAAGGCGCACAGGAAACGCGTGAACTGCTCAAGTTGGATGAGCGCCCCGTGGTGATGCTTGCCGCGAATGTACTCGGCGACAGCCTCACATTGGGACGCAATATCTTCGCCGCTTCAATGACCGAGTGGATCACGAAGACCGTTCAATATTTTGCCACGCGGACAGATGTGCAAATGGTGATTCGCGTTCACCCCGGCGAAAAACTTGTGCCGCAAGCCAAATCCATGGGGACAGTTGTCCGCGAAGCCTTGCCCGAACTCCCCAGTCATATCCATGTCATTGGCGCTCTGGACAAGATCAACACCTACGACTTGATCGAAATTGCAGATGTCGGTTTGGCGTACACCACCACGGTCGGACTCGAAACCGCGATGAATGGTCGCCCCGTTATTTCCTGCGGCGAGACCCATTATCGCAAACGCGGCTTCACCCTCGACCCAAACACGTGGGACGAATACTACGCCATCCTCGAAAAAGTTCTGGCAGATATTCCCGCCCATCAGTTGAACGAAAAGCAAACCGAATTTGCCTGGAACTACGCCTACCGTTTCTTCTTTGAATATCCGCGCCCATTTCCCTGGCGTTTGATGAATTTCTGGGACGACCTCGAAGTTTGGCCTTTGGAAAAAGTTCTGAGCGAAGAAGGTCTGGCGCAATTCAAGGATACATTTGATTTTCTGGTGAACGAACCGTTTATGTGGAAGTGACATGTCATTGCGAGGAGGGCGCACTTCCCGACGAAGCAATCTCTACTTCAACAGGAGATTGCTTCGGGCGAATAACAAGAGCTCCCTCGCAATGACATAGATGGACAGAGATAATATGACCAACGAAACCAAACAAAAAGTACGCGAATTTTACGACGAGATCGGCTGGCAGCAGGAAGATGACGGGTTGTATCAAAACGCCCGCTACGAAGACCTGCGCCCTGTTTCCCGCGAATACATCCACAAGACCCGCCTGCGTGTGATGAATGGACTGATTCCCACGGGTAGATTTTTACTAGATGCGGGTTCTGGTCCTGTGCAATATGAAGAATACAAAGTCTATTCGCAGGGATACCAGAAGCGTGTTTGTTTGGATATTTCCATTCAAGCCTTGCGCGAAGCCCGCGAGCGGATCGGTGACCACGGCTTATTCGTTGTCGGCGATTTGGCGAATCTACCCTTCAAACAGGAATCTTTTGACGGCGCAGTTTCCATGCACGCCATTCATCACCTCGCGCTGACAGAACATCCGCGCGCGTATGCAGAAATCCATCGCGTGCTCGCAACCGGTCGGACTGCGGCAATTGTCAACGGGTGGCATGAGCCGCTTCTGAGTCGTATGGCAGAGCCGTTGATCGGTCTCATGCGCAAGCTGTCAGGTCGCTCTGTGAAGAAGAAAAAAGAATGGCTCAACGAAGAAGACCCCGCTGGCACCTTTGTCCGCAAGATGACCCCCGAATGGCTCAAGCGCGAGATCGGCTCGCAGATGAAGATCGAGATCAAACCCTGGCGCAGTGTCAGCACGCGTATCTTGCGTTGGTTCGTTCGTCCCTTCGGCGGGCGGGTATTTCTCAAATTTGTTTTCTGGCTTGAAGGTGTATTTCCAAAATTCTTTGCCGAGAACGGACAATATCCGTTGATCGTCATCAAAAAATAACATGCAAAGATTTACCGACCAAAAATATCTCACGCAAGATCAATACAAGGATGCAAGCAACCTTGACGCGCGGATTGCGATTCATCAAAAATTTAGCACCAATCCGCAAGGCTGGTTTAACTGGATTTTTGACACGCTTGTCAAACTGCCTGCCGAATCCAAAGTTTTGGAGTTGGGTTGCGGCTCTGCCGAGATGTGGAAGGAATGCGCAAGCCGAATCCCCGCCGGCTGGGTGATTACCCTCACCGATCTCTCCGATGGGATGTTGGATGCGGCGTGGCGGAATTTGGTTCCGCTGGGACGTAATTTCAAGTTCGAGCAAATGGACGCGCAATCCATTCCGTACGGCGATAAAACATTTGACATGGTCATTGCCAATCACATGCTGTATCATGTCCCAGACCGTGAGAAGGCTTTGTCTGAGATCAAGCGTGTGCTCAAAGATGACGGCTGTTTGATTGCAACGACCGTCGGCAATACTCACATGCAGGAAATGTATCGATTCTTGAACTACGTAAACATCAATGAACGCCCGGGCATGTTTTCCAATCCATTCACGCTTGAAAACGGACTGGAACAATTGCAGAGTGCGTTTTCACAAATAAAGAAATCACAGTATGTTGATAATTTGGAAGTGACAGAAATTGATCCGCTGATCGCGTACATCCGCTCTTCAATTGGCGCGGGCGATCTCTCGGAAGAAAAACTTGGCGAGCTAAAAAAAGACTTAACCGCCGTCCTTGAAAAAGAAGGCAAAATTTTCATCACAAAAGACTCTGGCATGTTTGAAGTCTTAAAGTAGTAGGTCAGGCTTTCAGCCTGACGATCTTTGAAAGCAAACCGTCGGCGGGCTGCAAACCCGCCCTGCGGACAACAAGGAGAAATTATCATGAATTGGAAAGATCAAGTTGTATTAGTCACAGGCGGAACAGGTTCGTTCGGTAAGAAATTTATTAAGATTTTGCTCGAAGAAAAACAGCCGAAGAAGGTCATCGTTTTCAGCCGTGATGAATTGAAACAGCATGAAATGCAGGTCGGCGGATATAACCAGGAAAACCTGCGTTATTTCATCGGCGATATTCGTGACCGCGAGCGTCTTGTGCGCGCCATGCACGGCGTGGATATCGTTGTCCATGCGGCGGCGTTGAAGCAAGTGCCGGCCTGCGAATACAACCCGATGGAAGCGATCAAGACCAATATCATGGGCACTGCAAATGTCGTCGAAGCCGCGCTGGATGCGGGCGTGAAAAAAGTGTTGATGGTCAGCACCGATAAAGCTGTCAGTCCGGCGAATCTTTACGGGGCAACCAAACTTGCCGGTGAGAAGTTAACCATTCAAAGCAACGCCTATGCCGGGGGCTCGGCAACCCGCTTCTCGTGCGTCAGGTACGGCAACGTCGTCGGCTCACGCGGATCCATCGTCCCGCTATTCCTCAAGCAGCGCGCGAGCGGAACGATCACCGTCACCGATGACCGCATGACCCGCTTCTGGCTTTCGCTCGAGCAGGGTGTGCGCTTCGTCATCACTTGCATTGAACAAATGGAAGGCGGCGAAGTTTTCGTCCCCAAGATTCCCAGCACAAAAGTAGTTGACCTTGCGAAAGCCATCGCTCCGAATGCCGAGATCAACATTATCGGCATTCGCCCGGGCGAGAAACTGCACGAGATGCTCATCTCAGAAGATGAAGCGCGTCACACCATCGAACTTGATTCGATGTTCGTTGTTCAGCCTGCCGAAGCCACATGGTTTGGTTATTCGTGGAAAGACAAAGGCAAAGAACTTAAGGAAGGTTATTTTTATTCCAGCGACAACAATGCCGAGTGGCTCGATATTGAAGGCATCAAAAAATATATTGCACCGTTTGAAGAATTGTTCAAGCAAGGCAAACTCGAAGGATAAAAAATATGGCGCGTATTCTGATCACTGGAGCCAGCGGTTTGCTCGGCATTAATCTTGCGATGGAAACCATGAACGCGCATGACATCACCGCAGTCGATCGCGGCAGATTGACCAACGCGCCTTTTAAGATTTTCAATGGCGATTTGTTGAACCCCGGCATTCTGGACGAAGCCCTCGACTCTGCCCACCCGCAATGGCTGATTAACTGCGCGGCTCTGGCCGACCTTGAAGCCTGTGAGGACAACCCAGGCATTGCCCGCCGCCTCAACATTGACCTGCCCGCGCAAATGGCCAAGGCTTGCAAAAAACGCGGCATCTCCTTCGTCCACATCTCAACCGATGCGGTTTTCGATGGCGAGAAAGACGGCTTTTATACCGAGGAAGATGCGCCCAATCCGCTGGGCGTTTATTCGCGGACAAAACTGGCGGGCGAGTACGCTGTGTTTGAAGAGAATAAAAAAGCGATCGTGGCGCGTGTCAATTTTTATGGTTGGAGTTTAAGCGGCAAAAGAAGCCTTGCTGAATTCTTCCACCATAACCTGACGCATCAAAAAAGCATGAGCGGATTTACCGACGTAAAATTCTGTCCCATGCTGGTCAACCACACTGCGCGCACCCTCATAAAAATGCTCCAAAACGAGTTGAGTGGGTTGTATCATCTGGTGGGTCCGCAGGCGATGAGCAAATATCAATTTGGCGTGGAGATTGCGCGTAGGTTTTCGTTGAAGGAGGGAGAGATTTCGCCGAAGTCCATCCTCTCTTCCAGCTTGACTGCGCGGCGTTCTCACAACTTGTGGCTTTCTACCCACAAGTTGTCCACAGCTTTGGGCGAATCTCTCCCCGAGTTTTCCACAGGTTTGGATGAGTTTTACGCCCAGTTTGAGCAGGGTTACCCACAGAAAATCCGCAGTTATCAACTGTAGTGGCAGGTCTTGCCCCTGTCTCCGCACAGAGTTATCCACAGCCAAAACCCAGTTACCCACAGATTTTGCCACACTTATCCACAGGTATCCACAGAAATGGAGGATTTATGGAAATTAAATTTGGAAAACACACGATCGGATTAAATCACCCGACCTATTTCATTGCGGATATTGCCGCCAACCACGACGGCGATCTTGACCGCGCCAAGGAGCTGATTCGGCTTGCGAAGGCAGCAGGCGCCGATGCGGCAAAGTTCCAAAACTTCGATGCCCCGAAAATCGTCTCAGATTACGGTTTCAAATCCATGAACGGCGGACAGGTTTCGCATCAAGCCGCTTGGAAGAAATCAGTCTTTGAAGTTTACAAGGGCGCGTCCATTCCGTTTGACTGGTCGATGATTTTGGTTGAGGAATGTAAAAAAGTTGGCATTGATTATTTTTCCTCACCCTACGATTTTGAAGCGATTGATTTTCTCGACCAATATGTGGAAGTTTACAAAGCAGGTTCTGGCGAAATTGACTGGCTCGAAGCCCTGGAACGCATGGCAGGCAAAGGCAAGCCGTTCTTCATTGCCACGGGTGCATCCACAATTGGCGAAGTGCAAAAGGCAGTCCATGCCATTTTGAAGATCAACAAGCAATTGGTTTTGATGCAATGCAATACCAATTACACCGCCAGCCCAAATAACTACGACCATTTGCATTTGAATGTTCTCAAAACTTTCGGAACCATGTTCCCCGATGTGATTTTGGGACTCTCCGACCATACTCATTCGGTTGCGCCTGTCCTCGGCGCAGTGACTTTGGGCGCGCGCGTCATCGAACGTCACTTCACAGACAGCAACGACCGCGAAGGTCCCGATCACAAGTTTGCGATGAACCCCGAAAACTGGGCGAAGATGGTCGAAGAGACTCGTTTGCTCGAACGCTCGCTTGGTAGCCCCGATAAATTTATTGCGGAAAATGAGCAGGATACACAGGTTGTACAGCGCCGTTGTCTGCGTGCCGCGCGCGAGATCAAAGCCGGTGAAATCTTCACCCGTGACATGATCGACGTGCTGCGTCCCGCCACCCCTGGCGCGATCAAACCTGACCAGATTCAGAATGTCATCGGCACAAAAGCGCTGGCAGATATGCCGCTCGGCAAAGAATTGCGCTGGACGGATTTGGGCGCGTAAAATTTACATGTCATTGCGAGGAGGGTGCTTTTCCCGACGAAGCAATCTCCAATTTAGTTAGAGATTGCTTCGTCGCAAAGAACAAGAGCGCTCCTCGCAATGACATA
>CAMCQT010000106.1 GCA_945877125.1 Candidatus Brevifilum fermentans
TTCCTAACGTCCTTTGCGTACTTTGCAATAAATATTTTTAGAGAAAATTCAGAAAGCAGCAACTTCGATATAATTGGGGAATTATGCAAAAACACCACACGCTCGCAGGTTTATTCGCAGGTCTTGCTGCCGCTTCAATTTGGGGCGGCATGTATGTTGTCAGCAAAGTTGTGCTGGAAGTCATTCCGCCGTTTGCGCTGCTGACCATCCGCTTGGTGATGGGGGCAATGGCTTTGGGGCTTGTGATCTATTTTCGCAAAACAAAAACCATCATCACAAAAGATTTCTTTTGGAAAAGCGCGCTGGTTGGTTTTGTGGGATACGGCATCTCGCTTGGATTTCAATTCGTGGGGACAAAACTTTCGACAGCATCCAACGGTTCACTTGTGACCTCGGCCACGCCGGCCTTCGTTTTGCTTTTTGCTCCATTTTTGCTGGGTGAGCGCACCACTCCGCGCGGCATCCTTGCGTTGATCGTTTCCACGTTGGGCGTGGTGGCTGTCATTGACCCGCGCACAGCGGAACTTTCGCCATCGTTATTTTGGGGCAACATGAGTCTGCTGGCGGCGGCGTTGACTTGGGCATTGTATTCGGTGCTGGTTCGTAAAGTTTCAAAATCTGGAGACTTGCTTACCTCAAGCGCCATCATGCTGCTGGGCGGGCTGCCTTCGAGTTTATTGTTTGGGATGTGGGAAGTACAAACGCAGGGCGTTGGCACGATCACCATCGGCATTATTTTGGGATTATTATTTTTAGGAATCATCTCGACGGCGATTGCGATGTTCATGTGGAATTATGCTTTCGCTGAATTGCCCGCCAACGTCGCATCGCTTACGTTCTTTGCCCAGCCGGTAGTGGGTACGCTTCTCGGGTGGCTTTTCCTCGCTGAAAAAATCACGCCGCTCTTTTTGACAGGTGGCGTGTTGATCGGGATTGGGATTTTGATCGCGACGAGCGGGAAGGCAGGGGGAAAGGATGAAGGATAAAAGATGAAGGATGAAAAGTTGGAAGGGTATAGGCTGGAAAGTTGATCTGGTTCTCAACCCCGAAGGGGTGACCTGATTATAGAACAAGGATTGCGGTGGTTTCCAACCCCGAAGGGGTGATATGGCTCGGAGTACAAGGCGAGGAAAATGCCCAATGGATAGAATCAACTCGAAGGGTAGGATGGATGCGAATGTTGTTGAGTAGAAAAAATTATCAGCGTGAAAAATTTCGGTTAAGATAAAAAATCTATGGGTGAGAAATCTACAAAAAAAGCGTTGGGAAAATTCCCAACGCTTTTTAGATTCTATTCGGCAGGAGCTTCACTGCCCACCGTATGAAGCAGGGCCATATTTGGCGGACGCTGTGCGCCGACGGGATAGCCGCAGACAAGCACAACCTGATGCCCAGACTGAATGCCTGATTTCAACAAAGCCGCGTCAACGTCGGCGATCATGTCGTCCATTGAGTTGGCATATTTTGTAAGATGCGGGTGAACGCCCCATAAAAATGAAAGTTGATTAAATGCGTCCTGCTCGGGGGTAAAAGCAAGGATGCGTTTTGACGGTCTGGATTTGGACATGAGCCAGGCAGAACGACCTTGCATGGTGAAGACAGCCACAGCGCGGACTTCGGGATCTTCTGCCAGCACATTGGCGGCGCGCGCCATTGAGGCCGCATCGCTTTCACCCAAGCCTAACCGAGCATCCTGATGGCTGCCCCACTCGCGGAAGTGAATCTCGGCTTCCTTGACAATACGCGACATCATGGCGACTGCTTCACTTGGATATTTTCCCGATGCGGTTTCGGCGGAGAGCATGACCGCGTCTGTGCCGTCGAAAATTGCGTTGGCAACATCTGAAGCCTCGGCGCGTGTAGGCAGCGGATTCAGAATCATAGACTCGAGCATTTGCGTGGCGGTGATGACCAACTTGGCGCGCGCATTTGCCGAGCGAATAATAAGTTTTTGCAACGACGGCACACGTTCTGGCGGAAGCTCGACACCGAGGTCGCCACGTGCAACCATCACGCCGTCCACCACATCGAGGATGGCTTCCAGTTCATTCATGGCTTCGGGCTTTTCGAGTTTTGCGATCAGCAGCGGCATGACGAACTTGCCTTTGGCAAATTCCTCCATCGCGGTGCGCACGGTCTTTACATCTTCTGCACTGCGGACGAAGGAAATGGCAACCGCATCTACGCCCTGGGAAATGCCAAAAGCCAGGTCGGCTCTATCTTTTTCGGTGAAGCCTGAAATGCGAAGTTTGACGCCGGGCAGGTTAATTCCCTTGTGTGATGAAAGTGTACCGCCCACCAAAACTTTTGCATGGACTACGCACCCTTCGGCAGTTAATACCTCAAGCGCCAGGCGTCCATCGTCTAGGAGGAGACGGTCACCCGCTTGAACCGAATCGAAGAGTTCACGAAAATCAACCGGGAGCAGTTGGTCATTGGTCTTCGGCGCTTCGTCCTGTGTGGCGTACAAACAAATCTGTTCGCCGATTGAAAGTTGAAGCGGCTCGGGCAGGTTTCCAACGCGGATCTTCGGTCCTTGCAGATCCTGCAAAATGCCCACTGGCTGCCCAAGTCTTTTTGAAACCGCGCGAATTCTGGTAACTTTTGCTTCGTGTTCCTTGTGCGTGCCATGTGAAAAATTCAAGCGAGCTACGTTCATGCCTGCTTTGATAAGTGATTCAAGTGCTTCTTCTGATTCAGAAGCAGGTCCAATGGTCGCAACGATTTTTGCTCTTCTCATATTATTTTCCTTGTTTTATTTGCAAATTAAATTAAGTTTTACCACGAAATGCGTGAGTCTCACGAAAATAGTAAGGAATCGTTTCTCAAGTAATTTAACCACAGATGAACATTGATAAACACAGATTTTCACAAAACCAGTCAATCCCATTTATCTGTGTTGATCTGTGGTGAATAAAAAAAATAAGAAACACTGTCTTCGACTTTAGTTATATTTTACAGGATAAAAAGCGACTGAAGTCGCAATTACAAAAACCATAAGCGATGCCAAAACTGGCGATCTGATGACCGCCAGTTTTGTGTAGCGGAGTCGCTAAATCCACTGCAATATCTTTGCCTGCTTACGCAAATCAGCGCGGAAGTCTGGGTGGGCAATGTTGATGAGGGATTCGACACGCTCGCGGATGGTTTTTCCGTACACATCTGCCACGCCGTATTCAGTGACAACGTAGTGCATGTGATTGCGCCCCGTGACCACACCCGCGCCCTGCTTAAGCATGGGCACGATCTTGCTGACCAAGGTTCCGTCTTTCATCAACGTGGTGCTGGGCATGGCAATGATCGGCACGCCGCCCTTCGAGCGCGATGCGCCGTAGATGAAGTCCAACTGTCCGCCGACACCGCTGAAGAATTTGTGCCCGATACTGTCGGCGCAGCCCTGCCCGGTGAGGTCAACCTCGATGGCGGAGTTGATTGCAACTTGACGCTCATTTTGGGCAATGATAAATGGATCATTCACATATTCCTGTCGGTGGAATTCACACAGCGGATTATCATGCACCCAGCGATAGAGTTTTTGCGTGCCGAGAACAAATCCCACCACGATCTTGCCGTTATGAAGGGTCTTACGTGAATTGTTGATGACACCTTTTTCGACCAAACGCACCACGCCATCTGAGAACATTTCACTGTGGATGCCGAGGTCTTTCTTTTCGTCGAGGTAGTTCAAAACCGCATCGGGAATGGAACCAATTCCCAGTTGCAAGGTCGCGCCATCGGGGATCAAATCGGCAATGTAGCCGGCAATCTTCTTGCTCAGTTCATCACCGTCGCCGCCCTGGGGCATTTCAACTACCGGATAATTGACCGGAACCATGTGCGTCAGCCGGCTGACGTGGATGAAGGAATCGCCAAGCGTGCGCGGCATTTGCTCGTTAACTTCGGCAATGATGATCTTCGACGCCTCGGCTGGAGACTTGCTCAAGCCGACTTCAACACCCAAAGAGCAGAAACCATGCTCATCTGGCGGCGAGACGTGAATCATGGCTACATCCACCGGCAAGATGCCATTCTTGAAAAGCAGGGTGAATTCTGAAAGCAGCACCGGCGTAAAGTCTGCGCGAGCTTCCTGAACCGCCTTGCGCACATTCGCGCTGATAAACAACGTATTAACCCGCAGATGTCCTTCCATCTCCGGCTTGACATAATCGCTGGGGGCGATCGAAAGCGCCTGACAAATTTCCACATTGGTGACTTCGGGCGCATAATCGACCAAAGCCGCCAGCAATTTTTGCGGCACCGAAACATTGCCCGTCATAAAAACGCGCTGGTTGGATTTAATAACCCGCACCGCTTCTTCGGCGCTGCACAGGCGGGACTCGTAAAGGCTTCTCCAGTCCATGTTATTTTTCCTTTCCAGCCGTCAGGTGCGAAAGATGCTGCATCTTGCCTGCATGGGTATTTACTGCAAACGCCACGTCGGGATTGGTTGCAATGGCTCCCTCGGCGCCTTTGTTGGCAATATCTAAAATATAGGGCATTGCCGCATTTACGAAAGCATGAGTGGCTGTACGCGCCACAGCCCCCGGAATATTAGGCACACAATAATGCAGAACATTCTCTTCAATGTAAACGGGGTGTTCATGCGTGGTCGGGCGGGAAGTTTCGACACATCCGCCTTCATCAATGCTGACATCCATAATAACGGAGCGCGGCTTCATGGAACGCACCATTTGACGCGTGACCAAAATCGGCGCACGATGACCGGGGGATAGCACCGCACCGACAACCACGTCGGCATAAAGAACTGAGTTCTCGATATTCCGCTTCGTAGATAACTTGGTGATGATGCCAGGGAAACGATCCCAAATGCGCTGAAGAGCGGCGAGGCTTTGGTCAATTACGGTCACATGCGCGCCCATGCCCAAAAACATTTGTGTGGCATACGTACCAACCATGCCTGCACCCAAAACAACAACCTCGGCCGGCGGAACACCCGGCACGCCACCCATCAGAATACCCCTTCCACCCCAGTTATTTTGCAGCAGACGGGCGGCAATTTGCGCCACCATCGCGCCGCCAATCTGGCTGAACGGGCGCAAGACCGGCAATGAGCCATCGGGAGCCTGAATCTGTTCATAAGCAATGGAGGTAATTTTCTTTTCGAGCAGGGTGTCAATTCTCTCTTGCTGGGTCGAAGCAAGGTGCAGAAAACCAGCTATAATCGTGCCCGGTCGGAGCCAGTTCAATTCCTGCTCTGTAGGACGCGCTACTTTCAACACAAAATCTGCACGCCCAAAAGATTCTTCGGGAGAAAAGACAAGGCGGGCGCCAACTTTCTCGTACTCTTTGTCACTAAAACCGGTCAGTACGCCCGCATCATGCTCCAACAAAACCTGATGCCCGCTTTGGATGAGCATATCCACTCCCGCCGGGGAAAGTCCCACACGGTATTCAAAAGGTCTGCTTTCTTTTGGAATTCCAATGTTCATAATGTGCCTCCAAAAATATACAATAGACCTCCGAGGTCTTTAAGACCTCGGAGGTCTGAAACTTACGCCATATTGAGAACTTCGCGGATGGACGGAAGCGCCCAGTCAATGGTTTCCTTGTCGATCACAAGCGGCGGAGCAAAGCGGATGACGTTATCATGCGTCTCTTTGGCGAGAATGCCTTTTTGCTTCAAAGCCTCGCAGAAGCGGCGCGCACCCTTTGCTTCGGGCTTGAGTTCCACGCCGATCAACAAGCCGCGCCCGCGCACTTCCTTGATATGCGGGCTTGAGATTTCACTCAACTGCTCGACGAAATACTCGCCCAGCTCCTGCGAACGTTCAGCCAGTTTCTCGTCACGGATGACTTTCAGCGCGGCGCGCGAGATAGCCGCCGCGAGCGGATTCCCGCCGAAAGTTGAGCCGTGCTCCCCGGGCGTGAACAACCCGAGAATGTCCTTGTCAGCCAGCACTGCCGAGACAGGATAAAAGCCGCCAGCCAGCGCCTTGCCGATGATGGTCACATCCGCACGGACGCCGTCATGATGCGCCGCGAACAGCTTGCCGGTGCGGGCAAGTCCCGTTTGAATTTCATCTGCCATGAACAAGACATTATTCTTCTTGCAAATTTCAGAAACCTTCTTGAGATATCCAGCGGGCGGAATAATGACGCCAGCCTCGCCTTGAATTGGCTCAAGTAAAACTGCGGCGGTGTTGGGCGTGATCGCCTTTTCAAGCGCATCTGCATCGCCGTAGGTGACAACCACAAAACCCGGCGTGAACGGACCAAAATCGTCGCGGTACGATGGCTCTGTGGAGAATGAAACAATGGTCACCGTGCGCCCGTGGAAATTGTTCGACGCGACAATAATTTCAGCCTGATGGCGCGGAACTTTCTTGACTTGATATGCCCACTTGCGGGCAAGCTTCACAGCAGTTTCAACAGCCTCTGCGCCTGAATTCATCGGCAGAGACATTTCGTAGCCGGTCATCTCGGAGAGTTCTTTGTAGAGCAGCGGCAACTGGTCGTTGCGGAAAGCGCGCGAGGTCAACGTGACGCGTTTTGCCTGATCGAGCAAAGCCTGTAAAATTTGAGGATGAACATGTCCCTGATTGACCGCTGAATACGCGCTCAAACAATCGAGATATCTTTTGCCTTCCACATCATAAACCCATACCCCTTCAGCCCGTTCAATCACCACATCCAAAGGATGATAATT
Organism: Candidatus Brevifilum fermentans; assembly: GCA_945877125.1. Classification (GTDB taxonomy): domain Bacteria; phylum Chloroflexota; class Anaerolineae; order Anaerolineales; family Villigracilaceae; genus Villigracilis. Next base: position 6,668 of record CAMCQT010000106.1, read on the forward strand.
GTGTGCGCCGTACTCTTCTTCCATAGTAATGTAGTCTTGGGTATTCATTGAATGTCCTTGTAAATGTCATTGCGAGGAGGATGCACTTCCCGACGAAGCAATCTCCAACTAAATAAGGGATTGCTTCGTCGCAAAGAACAAGAGCGCTCCTCGCAATGACATATTAGTTTTTACGCCACTTCAAACAAACGCGCCAAAATTGCCTTTTGGGCATGAAGGCGGTTATGTGCCTGCGGGAAGATGACCGAATGCGGGCCGTCTGCAACTTCATCGGTCAACTCGTGGTTGCGATGTGCGGGCAGGCAGTGCATGACGATCACGTCCTTGTCGGCTTCATTAACCAACTGGGCATTAACCTGATACGGAGGGAAGACCAACTCGCGCTTGGCGGTTTCCTCTTCCTGTCCCATCGAAGTCCAGGTGTCAGTGTAAATGACATGCGCGCCTTTGACCGCTTCATGCGGATCACGCAGGAAGGTCAACTTGCTGCCTGTTTTCTTTGCGATGTCTTCAGCGATTTCAATCGCCTTGGGATTTGTGTCATAGCCTTCGGGCGTGGCAACTGTGAAATTCCAGCCCAATTTAGCAGAGACGTGCATCAACGAAGTTGTGACGTTATTCCCATCGCCCACATAAGTAACGTTCAAACCCTTGGAATCCTTGCCAAATTTCTCGATGATGGTTAGCGCATCTGCCATGCCCTGGCAGGGATGGTTGTAATCGCTCAACCCATTGACCACGGGAATTTCAGACCACTTCGCCAGTTCCAAAACATGCTCATGTTCGAAAACACGCGCCATTAAACCTTGCACATAACCAGAAAGGACACGCGCCACATCCGCAATGGATTCGCGCTTGCCCAGTCCAATTTCACTCGGCGAAAGATAGAGCGCATCGCCGCCGCAGTGCCGCATGGCCATATCAAACGAAATGCGCGTGCGCAGGCTCGGCTTCTGGAAGATCATTCCCAGCACCTTGCCTTCAAAAATAGGTTTATTGCCTTTCTTGAAATACTGCTTCTTAAGTTTTACCGCCACATCCAGCAGGTCTTTAATTTCATCCGATGTGTAATCGGAGATCGAGAGGAAATCCTTCATGGTTGCTCCTTAGGAATTGTCTTTGGTTCACCATCTTTGGGAATTTCTTCAAAGACTGAAAATTTTGACTGCCAAAGTATATCTTTATTGTGTAATTTTGGCATGTCTCAAGCATCACGCTTTACGCGTGACATTTTGCCAAAACTCAAGACACACTCCTCACCTTCTTCCAATAGCGCATCATGCCGTCTGCCCCCATACCAAGCGGATTCGCCAAAGTGTAGGCTTGAATGGTCTCTTCGCTCAAATTTTGTATTCGGCTTTGTTCGTCCATCCAGGCTACAAATTTGGCGCGCAATTCATCAGCGGCGGGGTTGGCGGGCATAATTTCTTCGAGCCATTTTTCTGTCTCATCAAGATTTTTTTGCAGTTCATTTAATTGCCAATCTGCATCCTCAAAAATTCCAAAATGGGTCGGCGCAATGCGCGAGAATTTCAAGGAACGCAGCCGTGTAATGCTCTCGCGCCATTTTCCAAAATGCAATTCTGGCGGCGGCATGGGCGCGCGCAAATATTGATAGCCGGGAATCCGCACCCCACCCACGTCACCACTGAAACAAACATCTTCAAATAAATAGGAATAATGATGCTCTGCATGGCCTGGCGTATTAATCGGAAGAAAGCGCAAATTACCGATGACGATCTCCTGCGCATCCTGCGGCACTGTGAGCTGATCCTCGGCAACGGGCAGAAACTCGCCCCAAAGAGTTTGCATCCTATCCGCGTAAATGCGCGTGGCGCTGGCGATCAATTTTTCAGGGTGCAACAAATGCGGCGCGCCCACCGGATGAACAAATATCTGCGCGCCTTGACGCGAAAGCCAGCCCGCCGCGCCGGCATGGTCAAGGTGAATGTGCGTCAGCAGGACGTGGGTGATGTCACGGGGAGATAAACCCTCTTGCGCCAGACCAGCTTCCAGCGCAGAAATGGTCGAGCCGGGTCCACTTTCGATTAAGACCGCCCCGTCATTATGTCGAATTAAATAGGATGCAATTGCCTGCGTCTTATTTTGAAAATTAAGATCTAGTGTGACAATGCGGGATTTTGCCATTTATGCATCTCCTGTGATGAAAAATTGGTGGTGAGTTCTGAAAGCGCCTGCGTGAGGTCGGCGTCACATGTGATCACACAAACCGGCACGCGGCGCTCACGCAAAGAGCGGACAATTTTATCGGCGCCGCGCAAGCCGCCAAACGTTTCGGCATTGAGCAAAATAACGACTGGACGCAAATAACGTCTTTGCAGATCATCGACGGCTTGCAAAATATCGGGGCGAATGCTGGGCGTGACGAGAATGGCGGTTGAACCCTGCGGCAGTTGCGACGCCTGCGCGGCGACAAGCGCGGCGATGGAAAGATCGCCATTGGCTTCGACGAAAGCCAGAGTCTCCAAAATTTTACCTTCCTGACGCTCGCCGCGTTCTGCATGATGGACGGTGAATGCCTGCCCGGCGCTTGCATACCCAACGGCGCGGCGCTGGGCAATAAAATAATGCGCCAGCGAGGCGGTGATGCTAATTGAATACTCAAGCGAGGATGGGGGTAATTTGAACTCTGGTCGCCGTCCAAAAAAAATTGATTCGACTGGAATCGGATCATGTTGCTGTGGTTTCTCGTGATGCACATCACTTTGCGAATCAAGATAGAGCCACACTTCGGCTTGCGGGTCTTGCTCGAACTCTTTGACCATCAATTGATTGCGGCGAATACTTGTTGGCCAGTGGATGCGTTTCATCGCGTCGCCATGCACATATTCGCGCACCCCTGCCGCGTGCGGCGTGATGTCTGATGATTTTCTGCGAATGACCTGTCCACCAGGCAAAAGCCCGGGCGGCAATGAAAAGTTTTTTATTTCAAAAAGCATCGGCAAAACGATGAGCGTTTGTGTGGAGGCAATCTCTTTGCTTGAACGGAACAAACCAAACGGGTCACCGGTGGAAATGCGCGTGGGACCAAGCACGAAAGCGCCGCGCCGTGTGAGCCAGCTACGCGCAAGATAAGTCCGCTTTTGGCGACCAGGCACCAATGTCAACAGACGTGAACCGGAAACGTAGGGAATGTTAGATTGGTTGAAGACCTCGATCCACGGCGCAAGGATGCGACTGCCGTTCACTACTTCAAAATGTTCTTCAAAGAAATCGCCGACGTTGGCACGTTGGATACGCGCACTTCTTGATAATCCCATTCCCCGTGCCACCCAGTACGTCCAAACCCAGAAGCCAACTATTAATAAAACACCAAGATAAAGGAAACGCGAATAAATAGCAGCCTCAGTTACCAACGCCCCCACTGCGCCAACCGTCAACAAAAGGGCGACAAAAATCCGCCCAGCTTTCATTTGGATTTCTTTCCTGCTGTTTCAGATGCAAATTCGCCGCCCGGCACAGACGTGGCGTAGATTGCCTCCTGAACAATGCGATCTGAACTTAGGTCACGCAAACGCGCGGCTGGACTGACGATGATGCGGTGAGCCAGCACAGCGGTAGCCAACGCCTGAATATCGTCTGGCAGAACATGGTCACGCCCCAGCATGGCGGCGCGTGCCTGCCCAGCGCGCGCAAGAGATAAACTTCCGCGCGGACTTGCGCCCAGATAAACATCTGCGCTTTGGCGCGTGCGTGTTGTTAACTCAACCACGTAGCGTTTGACGGCTGGAGAAATATAAATATGCTTTACATCATCCACCGCCTGCAATATCGCATCCAACTTGACAACGGATTTTAATGTCTCAAGCGGATGCTGAATCTGCTGGTCGTCCAACACACGGATCTCATCTGAAACAGACGGATACCCCAAGCGCAAGCGGAGCAGGAAACGATCCAACTGTGCCTCAGGGAGCGGAAAAGTACCCTCGTATTCAATTGGGTTCTGCGTCGCCATGACCATGAATGGCTTGGGCAGAATGTGCGTCACCCCATCCACTGTCACCTGGCGCTCTTCCATGGCTTCGAGCAAAGCCGCCTGCGTTTTGGGCGTGGCGCGGTTAATCTCATCCGCAAGAATGATCTGCCCGATAATGGGTCCGGGGCGAAATTCAAATTGATTATTCTGCTGGTTGTAAATTGAGACCCCGGTCACATCACTTGGCAGCATATCGGGCGTGAATTGAATGCGATTGAATGTGCAATCCAACGAACGCGCCAGACTGCGCGCCAGCATGGTTTTGCCCACCCCGGGGACATCCTCGATCAAGACATGTCCCTGACACAACAAGCCGATCACGATCAATTCAATCGATTGTTGCTTGCCAACGATCACCTTTTCAAGATTGCCAATTACCTGTTCACAAAAAGCCTTGATGTCTGTCATAAATAAAGTCCCTTTCGAAAGAGAATAAATGATTCCATGGCTTTTCCAAGGTCGCTTGACATCTTTTTAATTTTGCAGCAAGGCTTAACGCGAAAAGCGCAAATTGGGAAAATTTTCGCGAAACTCAATAAAAAATTCGCGTCATTCGCCTTTTCGCGAAATTCGCATTAAGATTTCCCTGACCTTGGAAAGTTCATGTAAATGATTCTATCATGCCGTTTGCGAAGCGGGCAAATCGTGTATAATCTTGCGTATGCCTTAGTAGCTCAATGGATAGAGCGCCTGACTTCGGATCAGTAGGTTCCGGGTTCGACTCCTGGCTAGGGCACTTGCTCAGCGTGATGTAAATATCACGCTGTATTTTTTAACGGGCAGAGATGTCCTGTCGATTTTTTAGTGCGGGTACTCGTTTTGGAAAACGAATAGGAACGGCGGTGAGAAAGTCCGTTTTGCAGTAAAGTCATCTGTGGTAAAAAAGTCCTTAAACAGTCTGTAAAAATCAAGGGGTAATTTTTTAGCTACGGCTTGCGTGTGCCAACCACTTTCTTTTTGCGAAACAAATTTACGAACAGGCTCAACCCCAATTTGACCAACATCCCAAAATAATAAATGGCATTGAATACGAATAAATAATCTTTGGCAAAGTGTTTACGATAATAAAGATAATAGGAACGATGCCATTCGATAATGGAACGAAAAGGCTGGACGTTTGAGCCGCCTTCGCCCCCATAATGAATGATCTGCGCTGACGGATCATAAAAGACCTTCCAGTCTGCTAAACGGGCACGACGGCAATAATCGGTGTCTTCCTGGTAGGCGAAGAAATTTTCATCCTGGTATCCAATTTGTTCAATAACCTGTCGGCGGATCATCATGCACGACCCGGAAACTGCTTCGGCTTCATGCGTTAAGTTTTCATCAAGGTAGGTCATCAAGTACCCAGCAAAACGCCTGTCGCGCGGGAAGAGACGGGAGAGTCCTGAAAAATAACAAAATGAATCCCACGGGCGGGCTTCACTGCGGCGGCATTGTTTCTGAAGTGTTCCATCGCGGTTAAGAACCTTTGGACCGACAATCCCTACTTGCGGGTGTGTCTCTAAAAAGCCGAATAGTTCAGCAATGGCATTTGGCTTTACCAAAGTATCCGGATTGAGCAAAACAATATAACGTCCCCTGCTTTCACGTATAGCCTGGTTATTCGGACGTGTATAGCCTGTGTTGTGATCGTTAACCAACAGCCTCACGTCAGGGAATTCATTCGTAAGCATCTCAAGTGTGCCATCCTCGGAATGATTGTCCACAACGATGATCTCAAAGGAGAGCGAATCAACTGTCCCGTAGATGGAGCGCAAACATTCGCGCAAAAGATCGCGGGCATGAAAAGAGACAATACAAATGGAGAGATTAATCATGTTTAATTTCTTTTATTACGTTCCCGGGAAGCCCAGTGAGGTGCAAATAATTCCTTGATCATTACACGATGAATATCTCCAGAGGACGCTGTACGCAATTGTTGAACCTGCTTTCTTTTACGCAGAATAGCGGGCAGAGCATAAAACGCATCTATTTTGGACTTTAAGACTATGCTTCTTTTTTTCATGAATAAAAATGAAGCGGACAGGTAGATATTCATCAACATATGAAGAGGCAGGTAAATCCAAAATAAAGTTGTGGGCATATCCTTGAAAAAGGTCCATACAAGATTGCGATGCCCGTAATAAAATGAAAAATCACTGGCTTTGCCTGTACTAGCCGAACCGACATGATGCACCACTGCCTGTGGAACATAAAAACAACGCCCACCGATCAGGCGCAGTCTAAAACTCAGGTCAACATCTTCAAAATACGAAAAGTAATCTTCATCAAAACCGCCAACTTTTATAAAATCATCCCGTACGTATAACGCCGCAGCCGCGCAGGCGCTGAAAACTTCACCAGATTGCATACCATATTTGCTGGTAAGGTGATTATAGTTTTGCCGCCATGCAAGCCCGCTGACATGATAAGCGTCACCCGTTCCGTCCAGCAACTCAGGGTTATTGGCTTGAATTTGACGGGATGCAAAAAATGTAAACTCTGGGTTATCGTGCGCAGTTCGTATCAATTGTTCAAGCCAATCAGGCTCGGGGAATGCATCTGCGTTGAGGAGTGCCAGGTATTTTCCACGCGCAAGACGCGCGCCTATATTGTTGGCAACAGCAAAACCAAGATTTTTATTAAGTTTTTTAATGACCGGTTTTAGATCAGAATATTTTCCCTCCAAATCCAAAACTCCTTCGTCTGTTGAACCATTGTCCATTATTATAATTTCGAAATCTTTATTTGTTTGCGCTAAAAGAGCATCCAGACAGGTGGATAAATATCTTTTGCTGTTCCAGGTAACAATGACCACAGATACAAGAGGAGAGATGGGCATGGGCTGTATTATACGCTGTGTGCCCTGACAGTACAAAACCCATGCGGAAGGCAGAAAGACTCTGATCTCTGTAATGGTCAGTAATGGGTTGAACATTTTTTGAACCATGGGGGCACGAAGTCACCGAGAAAAATAGTAACTACTTTGACAATGTTACATTTCAAAACCTTTTACCACAAAGTCCACAAAGGGGCACAAAGGAGTGCAAAATGCTAAAACCAAAGATTTCCTTCATGACCTTTGTGGTTAAGGACTTTGGTTTCAGCCTTAATATGACATTGTCGAACTACTCAGCTACCCTCAATTATGTCGCTGCGAGGCGCTCTTGGTGTCCCTGGCACCACCCGCCAGGGCAGGTGTGCGGCGCAAGTGTCGACGGAAAGAGCAAATGCCCGCCTCACAACGACATGGCTGAGCGGTTACGAATGGGGCGAATTTTCACAAAAGAAAAAAATCGTGTTTATTTGCATTTTTTGAGTAACACCTGCCCCTCCAAAAAACATCGGGACAATGCAGCGAGCGGCGCAAATATTCGCGTTAAGAATTTCCTGACCTTGGAAAAGCCATGTTAAGAATTGACAGTAATTCCCTGTATGTCATTGCGAAGGCAGTTTTTCCGAAGCGTTCCCCCAGTTTTGGTAAGGAGATCGCTTCGTACCTCCGCGGCTTTCTCAAAGTCAAAAACTTTTAACGCGAATGGCACGAATTTTCGAATAGCGCGAATAATTTCACAAAAATTCGTAGAATTTGTATTGGTCAGGAATAAGCCGAACATTTTTGAACCACGGAGACACGAAGACACTGAGAAAAACAAGGGTAAAACTCTGTGACTCTGTGTCTCCGTGGTAAAAGGGTTTGTTCGCCCTTTATCTGACGATTACAAAAATTCGTAGAATTCGTCCATTCGTGGAATTCGCGTTCCAAATACGCCATAAAAATAATTCCTTGTTTGTCTACTTTGAGAAAGCCGTATTCGTACCTCGCAATGACATTCTCATATAGGGGATTGCTAAAGAATTGACACCACCCTTGTTTTTTTATGGAAAGAGGTGTAAAGTAGTGCTGACAACTTAGAACAAATGTTCACAAAAAGAAGCAAGAAGAAACCATGTTCGAGAAGAAGCGGACAAATTATTTGATGGGCGGGACACAGTTCGAAGTTACTTATGATGTGCTTATGACGCACTTACGATGAAGAAATGGAAAGCAGGATAAGGCAGGTATAAAAAACGCTTGAAGTCTTTGCGACATATTACGATCATTTCTTACCCGTTAACATGTCCCCCAGTGGGGTTCATGGTCCACATCGATTCCTACCATAGATAAGGAGACACAGAAATGGCTAAAGTAAAGTTGAACCCCGTTCTGGAACAGATCCATGGACAGATAGGTGACCTAGTGTTCGACTAACTTGATTGTTTTACAACAGTAACAGGATAAAGCCGCTTAAGTTTAATGCGAGCGTTATCAGGTTTGAATTGCCAATTGATCTGCACCTTAAAATTGTTACGGTCTTTCTCCCAAGCAGCGACTTCTGCTGTGAG
>CAMCQT010000107.1 GCA_945877125.1 Candidatus Brevifilum fermentans
ACTGTTGAATTAAATTACGGAGTGCAAGCCTATTATGAAAATGTACTCGCGCTTGCACACGCCTATCCCATGATCTTAGTCTACGACGACGAAGGCTGGAATGCGGAAATTCCGCCCCAATCTGGTGATGTGACGTACGCGGATATGTCCTTCTTCATTGTCATAGTGGAAGCGCCGAAAGATGTGACGCTGGTCGGCTCAGGGCGTGAGATTAGCCGCCAGAATAACGGAAACAGGCAAACAGTTAAATACGAAGCGGGACCCGTGCGTGATTTTTATCTGGCAGCGAGTCTAAATTATCAAGTCTTCACAAAAGAATCAAACGGAATCACATTAAGGTTTTACACACGCGATGATTTGCAGGCAGGCGCAGAATCTGCGTTGGATACTGCCGCGCGTGCAATCGAAATCTACAGCGAGAGATATGCGCCCTATCCATACACCGAGTTGGATTTTGTCTCAACGCCCACCTATGCTTTGGGAATTGAATACCCGGGCATGATCGCCATCACCGAGTCAATCGTCCAACCCGATCAATTTTATTTGGAAGGAACCGTAGCTCACGAAGTGGGACATCAGTGGTTTTACAACTTGGTCGGCAATGACCAGTTGGACGATCCCTGGCTCGATGAATCAATCACGCAATTTATAACCCTGCAATATTTTACGGATCAATATGGACAGGCGGGCAACGAAGGTTTTCGTCAGGACATGGAAGGACGCTGGGCTAACATCGGTATGGCAGAAATTCCAGTCGGCTTACCCGTGAAAGATTACAGCAATGCAGAATACAGCGGCATTGTGTATGGACGAGGCGGACTGTTCTTTGAAGCCTTGCGCGATGAAATAGGCTCGGAAGTTTTCGATGCTTTCATAAAAGATTACGTGCAAAGCAACGCCTGGGATATTGCCACGCCTGAAAAATTAAAAGCAAAAGCAGAAGAGCATTGCGGATGCGATCTAACAAATTTATTTCAAAAATGGATATACCCGTAAATCATTTATTCGGAGTATAATGGCGTCCGCGCCAGCCAAAGGCTGGCATTTTCGTGGATGGAGTGAATTATGCGTAATCGAAACGGTTGGTTGATTGGAATAGTTCTGCTTATAGCTTTCTCGCTATGGGTGGATCTCAGCAAGAATATAGTCATTTACAACCCCTTTAGTGACACACCACTCGTAGAGCGCGATGTGAACATTAAGCTGGGTCTTGACCTGCGCGGCGGACTTCAAGCACTTCTTGAAGCCGACGTACCTGCTGATACAGTTGTATCAGTAGAAGAACTGACAAATGCCAAAAACATCCTGCAAAATCGCGCAAACGCTCTTGGCGTAAGTGAGATTGTTATGCAAACCGCAGGTGATCGCCGCATTGTGGCAGAATTCCCCGGTGTTACAAATCCAGAAGAAGTAGTAGCCACGCTAAAACAGACAGCACTGCTGGAATTTGTAGACATGGGTTCAACGCCTGTTGCCGCCGGAACAGCCATTAACACAGATTTTGGAATTACCGCCCCTGCCGCGACAACCGACACTGGCGAAACCATCTATCACACCGTAATGACGGGTGCAGGATTGCAGACCGCGAGCGTTTCAAGAAGCTCATCGGGAGAATATCAGATCGCATTCAGCCTGAAAGGGGATGCCACTGACTTGTTCGGTGAGTACACCACCACACACACAAATCAATACCTGGCTATCGTACTTGATAAGCAGGTCATCTCTGCTCCGGTTATTCAATCTCCCATTACCAGTGGAGAGGGCGTAATCACAGGTAATTTCACGCCAGAAGAAGCGCAAACACTGGCCGTGCAACTTCGCTCCGGCGCTTTGCCGATCCCGATCAAAGTTGTCCAAAGTCGTACCGTCGGCGCAACTCTCGGTGAAGAAAGTATCCGCAAGAGCACGCAAGCAGGAATTATCGGTATGGTTGTGGTCATATTATTTATGGCATTCAACTACCGTATGCCTGGCATAATCGCCGACCTTGCTTTGGTGTGCTATGCAATATTCACTTTGATGTTATTCAAATTGATCCCAGTGACCCTGACTCTGCCGGGTATCGCTGGTTTCATCCTAAGCGTTGGTATGGCGGTGGATGCAAACGTATTGATCTTCGAGCGGCTCAAGGAAGAATTGCGGGCGGGACGAAACTTACGCCAGGCAATTGACCTTGCCTGGAGCCGTGCCTGGTCCTCCATCCGCGACTCAAATACATCCACGCTCATCACCTGTGCAATTCTGTTCATCTTCGGCAACACATTCGGCGCGAGCATGGTGAAAGGCTTTTCCGTCACACTGGCTTTAGGTGTTGTCGTAAGTCTGTTCACGGCCATCATCGTCACACGCACATTCTTACATACAGTGCTTGACAGAATCAAATTCACGGAACATCCGAGTTGGTTCGGTCTTTAGGAGCGCGCAATGAATATTATTAAAAATCGTTATGTCTACTTTCTGATCTCCCTGCTCGTGATTATCCCAGGCATCATTTTTATGGGATTAAATTGGCAGCAGACAAAAACCGGACCTTTAAAGCTCGGTATTGATTTCCGCGGCGGCTCTCTGCTTGAAGTGCAATTTGAGGGCACACGCCCCTCTGTGGAAGAAATCGCCGCACTGTACAAGGAATTCTCCACCGCAGAACAGCCGCTTGCTGATCCCATTATTCAATCATTGGATACAAACGCAGTTTCCATTCGCTCAAAAACAATGACCGATGAAACCAAAGGGCTGATCGTTGCTGAAATGGAATCTCGTTTTGGCTCAAAAGTTACAGTAGAAAACTTCACCTCAGTCAGCGCTTCGGTTGGCGGAGAAGTTACTCGCGCAGCAGCTTGGGCGATTGTTTTTGCGGCGCTGGCAATTCTAGTCTACATCTGGTGGGCGTTCCGCAGCGTAGAACATGCTTATCGCTACGGCACAGCCGCCATTATCGCCATGTTACATGATGTGTTGGTAGTCCTCGGCACAGAAGCCATTTTGGGATACTATCTCGGATGGGAAGCAGACGCACTTTTCCTAACTGCACTGCTCACCGTCATCGGCTTCTCTGTGCATGATACGATCGTAGTTTTTGACCGTGTCCGCGAAAACTCAAACATCCTCCGTCGCATTGAATACGAAAAGATGGTCAACCACTCCATTGTTCAAACACTAGACCGTTCCATCACCACACAACTCACCGTAATGTTCACACTGCTTGCATTGGTCTTGTTTGGTGGAGAAAGCATTCGACATTTCGTAGTCATTCTGCTGGTCGGTATTTTCAGCGGAACCTACTCATCCATTTTCAACGCGGCACCCATTTTGGTTGTCTGGGAAAATCGCGAATGGACTACCTGGTTCAAGCGAAAAGAAGAAGCAGCAGCCATATAGTTCAATCACAACAAAAAAGGACATCAGCAATGATGTCCTTTTTTATTATTAACTCTTGTTCTAAACACGGATTTTACACAGAAAACTAACTGGCTTTTTATCTGGCAACGGCACAAATCGCATAACGTGGAGCAATCGCATCTCTGGCATGGCGGCATTAACTTCATAAAATTAAAACGCAAAACAGATCACCAGATCGTTGATATTTGTGCCGCTTGCGCCTGTTCGGATGAGATCGCCCAGCGAGGCGAAATAAGAATACGCATCATTTCTCGACAGATGGGCTGGGGCAGTCAACCCAAGCATTCCCGCCCGTTGAGCAGATTCGCCTGTCGCCACAGCTCCTGCCGCGTCAGTTGGACCATCTTCGCCGTCGGTTGCGAGCGAGATCAACATCACATCTTTCAAGCCAGACAGCACATCCACGGCGGCAAGCGCAAGATCCTGATTTCGCCCCCCTTTCCCATTGCCCTTCAAAGTGACAGTTGTTTCACCTAACTGCGTTGCTATTTCGCGCCCAATGACACTTGCCTCGCCTTGCAACCCTGTGCGGAAGATCAAAGTTTCAAACGCTTCTTTCTGCGCCTGAAACTGCGCGGCGCGCAATGGATTCCGCGCAAATATTTTTTGACCGCCGCGCCCGCCTCAACCGCATTGAAGGCAGAGGCAAACGCACGTGTGTCCGCAAAGTGGAAGTGTGAAATCGCCCAGGCTCAAACATATTTCAAGTATAAACTCATCTATGATATGATTTCGGAATTCGTCTAACGTTTGGAGGACGCACTTGGATCCGCAAAAGAGAGCAATTTCTTTTAAGAAAATAATTTTTCTTGCGATGCTTTGCACGCTATTTGCTCCATTAAATATAGCAGGGAAAGTTCACGCACAAGCGCAGGGAAATGTGACCATCAGCGCGCAAGCCGGCTTAGATGGTTTCTGCAAAACTGACAAATGGCTGCCTGTCCACGTGACTGTGGAAAATACGGGCGCGGATATTAATGCGCGTGTGCAAACCTCGTACAAAAATAGTCTGAACGGACAAACCGTAGACGGCATGGATATTTCTCTGCCCGCCACATCTCGCAAGGAATTTTTTCTTTACGTCACACCGCAAGGATTAATGCGGACTTTTAGTGTGAGCGTGCTGGATGGAAATAAAGTACTTGCTAAAACGAACTTAAATATAAACTGCACGGGTGACCCAACTACATTGTTTGGCGTGCTGGCAGATAATCCATCCACCTATGCAAGGCTGAATAATGTCCGCCCGCTGACAGGTGTGACAAGAACCGTGCAGTTAAATATTTCAGACCTGCCGGATCGCGCACAAGGCTGGGGCATGTTGGATGCGCTTATCATATCCAACGTGGACACGGGAACACTCACGCCTGAGCAAAAAAAATCCCTTGAATTATGGCTGGCGAACGGCGGAAAATTATTTGTCACGGGCGGCATTCAATGGCAAACCACCACAGCCGGATTAAGCGACCTTCTGCCGATCAAGTTGACATCTACGCAAAATGTGACGGGGCTGTCTGCTTTATCTGCTTACGCAATGGATTCGACGCTGTTGGAATCTGAATCCATTCTGGCGGTCGGGACAATGCAAGCGGACGCAAATATTCTGGTTGAGCAAAATAATATTCCCTTGTTAATCGAAAAACAAATTGGGTACGGCAAAATTTATTTCTTTGCCGCAGACCCGGGATTGCAGCCGCTAAATAACTGGGGCGGGATTCAGGATATTTACGAGCATTTACTCGCGGTCAAATCACCCAAACCATCCTGGGCATCGGGACCATGGGATCCGTATCAAGCCAGCACCGCGCTTGCCACCCTGCCCGAACTTGCTCTTCCATCCTTTGTTTATATTTGCTGTTGGCTGGGACTTTATATTGTCGTCATTGGTCCCGTAAATTATTTCGTTCTGCGCCGCATGAAACGAACGGAATTGGCGTGGGTCACAGTGCCGGTATTGGTCATTATTTTTACCAGCCTTGCCTACTTCTCAGGCTATTTATATCGAGGCACGCGACCCATTTTGAACCGCATCACGCTGGCACAAGCCTGGCAAGGTGTGGATCAAGCTCAAGCCACCACCCTGGTCGGCTTGTATTCGCCAACTCGAACCACCTACAATGTGGAAAGCCAGGATCAATCCCTGATGTTTCCATACCCAGATATGAATGAAAATTTACAGGGCAATAATGATTGGCTGTCGCTAAAAAATGAAAGCGGAATAACCCTGCCGGATGTCCGCGTGGAAATTGGCGGGATGCAATCTTTGGGTTCGGAAGGCTCAACGCCTGTGATCGCAATTCAACACGATCTTGTACTCACACTCTCAGACAATACACCCGTCCTCAAAGGGATCATTACCAACACAAGCAATTACACATTAAGAGGCGCCACCCTCGTCACACCCAGCGGCTGGAACGTCCTCGGCGACATGGCGCCAAATGAAAGCAAGAATATATCCATCAAACTTATTAATAAATCCGATTCTGCATCGATAAGCCAGTATGCAATTCTCAGCGCACTAGGATTGGACACATACTCGGAAGACATAGATAAAAAACGTCATGCCTCTTTCTTTCAGGCAATTACACTCTCCACCAACAACATTATCAACGTCAACACTGGCGTCTATTTGATGGCTTGGGTGGATAACGAAATTCCTGCTCCGGTTGGCTTGCAGGATCAAAACTTCAACGCGACAGACACAATGCTTTATTTTGAAAAACTCAGCCCCGCGCTCAACACAGAATCGGGGCCGTTGATGCTCACCTCCAGCATTTACGCATGGGATTCTTCCCTTGCAGATACGCTCACAGCGGCGTATTACAACCTTCCCAGCGGCGGATATCGCATAAACTTTCAGCCCAGTTTGCCTGTCCATTTCAGCAAAGTAGATTCGCTGACACTTACTCTTGGAACAAACACCACGCCCGATAAAATAAAAGCCTCGCTTTGGAACACTCAAACCAAAACATGGGATCCCATCACACTAGGTTTCAACAACACCAGCATCCCTGAAGCCTGGCAATACGTCGGCATGGATGGCGAGATATTATTGAACATCAACGGCGACCCAAACGACTACATCGAGATCACCGCACTTGACTTTGTCTTAATGGTGCAGCCATGAGTCCGATCATTGAAATCAAAGAACTAACCAAACGCTTCAATCAACGCATTGCAGTGAACAACATCAACTTCAACATTGATGGCGGCGAAATTTTCGGCTTGGTCGGTCCCAACGGCGCAGGCAAAACCACCACCATGCGCATGCTCGTCACTCTGCTTAAACCCGATCACGGCGAAATTTACGTCGGCGGACATTCAATTCGCAGAAAGCCAGACGACGTGCGCCGCCAGATCGGATTCATGCCCGACTCATTTGGCGTCTATGGCGATATGACCGTGCAGGAATATCTTGATTTCTTCGGCGCCTGCTACAAAATCCATCCGCAGCAACGCGCGCATTTAATTACCGACCTGCTTGATCTTGTGGATTTAGGACACCGCCGCGACGACATGGTGGATACCCTCTCCACTGGACTCAAACAACGCCTCGGACTCGCCCGAGTGCTGATTCACGACCCAAGCATTCTCGTCCTCGATGAGCCTGCCTCAGGACTGGACCCCCGCGCACGGGTGGAAATCCGCGAGTTATTGCTCGAAGTGGCGCGCCTCGGCAAGACCATCCTCTTCTCCAGCCACATCCTTGCGGATGTCGGTGAACTTTGCACACGTGTGGGAATTATCGAAGAGGGCAAATTGGTCGCGCTCGGCACGTTACAACAACTAAGCCAGCATGTGATGCCGCATCGTCAACTTCACATTGGCTTGTTGGATCGCAAGGAAGAAGCGCAAATTATGCTGCAATCCATGCCCGGCGTTTCCGAAGTCCGCGCAGTGGATGACGCAAGCCGCGCCTCTCTCGAAGTGGATTTCATCGGCGAAGACGAAGCCATCCATCAACTTCTCGCAAAATTATTGGCGCAGGGATTCCCTGTTATTCATTTCAGCGAAGAATCAAAAAACCTTGAAGAAGTATTCATGCGCACCACAAAAGGGATCGTGTCCTAGACAATTGTCATTGCGAGGGCGCACTTGCTCCTCGCCCGAAGCAATCTGTTCTCAATGACGCGGGGATTGCTTCGCCACCGAAGGACAAGAGCGGTGGCTCGCAATGACAACTGAGCAGTTACGTATAGTGAGTAATTAACAAGGAACAAACATGGAATCGTCAGCGTCACCTATACAAGCCAAACCCATCGCGCAGAGAAAAATTTTCAGCCGAATAATGGACAATCCGATCATTGCAAAAGAACTAAAAGGCAGAATGAGAGGCCGCCAGGGCTTTATCATCATCGGCTCATATATCACGTTGATCAGTTTTTTTATTATTTTGATCTATCTTTTCCTGGCAGTGGATGGAAGTGTCTCAAATGGCGACCCAGGGTTTCTGCAAACCATCGGCAAGGTGATTTTCAGCACCGTGGTTTTGCTCGAATTATTGATGCTTGGCTTTATTGGCCCTGCGCTAACCGCGGGCGCGATCTCTTCGGAGCGCGAACACAAAACCATTGACCTGCTGCGCACATCTCTGTTGTCAGCACGCGCACTCGTATTTGGAAAACTCAGTTCGGCAGTTGTATTTTTGCTTCTGCTAATCTTTACCGCCATCCCCATCCAAAGCCTTGCTTTTTTTCTAGGCGGCGTAGGCATGGCAGAAATGGTCATTTCCACTTTGATGCTGGTCATTACAGCCATTTTCTTTTGCACACTCGGATTATTCTTTTCAAGTATTTCACAGCGCACATTAATTGCAACCGTATTCTCTTACGCCTCCATCCTGATCTCTTTTATTGTGTTTATTATTTTTCTCTTTTTCATCAGCGTGCTCAACTCTTCCAGCAGCAGCCCTTCGGTCCTTGTTGAAAATATAGTGACCGTCGCAATCTGGTTTTTATTTTCTACAAACCCATTCTTTGCGGCAGTCATGAGTGAATCAATCCTGATAGACGATCAAAGTCTCTTCATCACCACAAACAACATCATTGGAAATTCTTCACTGCCCATGCCATCTCCCTGGATTATTTACTCAATTTTTTACATACTCCTGACCCTTTTACTGATCGGCTTGAGCGTATATTTTGTAAATCGTCCAGACCGATAAATAAAACATGACAACCATCAACAACCTCTCTCAAACCCTTCAAATTTGGATTCGCTGGATGCGCTTGCAGCGCGCCCTAACCTGGGCTATCCGCGGACTTGCCGCGGCACTGGCGTTATCCCTGCTGATCGGCGGCGGGGGGTTGTATCAAGCTAAATTATTGAAGCAGGAATTTCTGGCGCTGATTATTTCTTTTATCGCCATCATCCCTCTGATATTTGGAATCACCGCGTACTTTTGGAAAATCCAAACCATGAAAGCCGCACGTTATTTTGACCGCGCCTTTCATCTCGAAGAACGGGTCAGCACCGCGCTGGAATTGCAGACTGAGAATCATTCGATTGAAATGATTCAAAAGCAATTGGATGATGCAGTGAACGCTTCGCGCGCGGTCAATCCTAGCCGAGACCTGCCTCTGCGATTCTCAAAGATTGACCTCGCCTCAGCCTTTTTCTTCACTTTGCTAATCGGCGCGCTCTGGTTTCGAGGCGAGGCATTATTTGCTGCTGCCAGTCAACAACGCGCAGTTGAAGAAGCCATCGCAGCACAGCAAACGCAAATCGAAGAAATCATCAAAGAGATCAATGCCAGCGAGTCTCTGACCAACGAACAAAAACAGGCGCTAGATAAACCCCTCGAAGAAGCCTTAAGCGGACTGGAAGAAAATCCATCAGTAGAAGGCGCGGTCTCAACGCTGGTCAGCACGAGCGAGAAGCTACAAGCCATGAGCAGTGAGCAAGCTGGACAATCGATGCAGGCTTTGAAAGAATCGGGAAGTTCGCTTGCTTCACAGGAAGGGACTCCGCTGGAGTCGGTTGGAAAAAATCTAGCCAGCGGAGATTTTGCCAAAGCCGCGGCAGACCTCGCCAACATGGATTTGAGTCAGATGAGCGCGGCTGAGTTACAGCAACTTGCCGAGCAGTTGGAGTCAATGGCGAGCGCGCTCGCTGCGACAAATCCGCAGTTGGCGCAGGAATTGAAAGATGCGGCGCAGGCAATTCGCAGCGGAGATATTGCAAGCGCACAGCAGGCAATGGCAAGCGCGGCATCGCAAATGGTGCAGGCGGGTCAGCAGATTAGCGCTTCGCAGATGGCAAGTGAGGCGGCGGGTCAACTGCAACAGGGCGCGGGGCAGGTCCTCGCGGCGGGCGGTAATCAAGCGTCGCAGGGAAATGCGTCTGTGCCAGGACAGGGAAACCAACAGACTGGACAAAGCAACGGGGGCAGCGGATCAGGCTCAGGGTCGGGGGATGCGCCGCCCAGTAATCAATCAGGCAGCGAGGCGGGTAGTTCTCCCATCCCACAAAATAACGGCGCGGGCGACGGCGGTGAATCGGCTTACGAACAGATTTATGCTCCATCACTTTTGGGCGGTGCGGGCGGAGACATGCTCGGCGTGCCAACCTCAGGCGAAGACGGCGAAGTGATTGGCACCAGCCCGACGACTGCCGAAGATGGCGAGAGCCTTGTGCCGTACACAGAAGTCTATTCGCAATACAACCAGTTCAATCGTCAGGCAGTGGAGAACGGCGAAGTGCCTGTGCAGTTTATGGATTTGGTTCGGGAATACTTTAGTTCGTTACAGCCGTGAGTTTGAAGGTTGCAAGGTTATAAAGTTGCAGGTTGAGCCTTACAACCTGTAACATTTTTAGGAGCAACGATGACATTATCCACAGAAAAATTTCTTGAGAACGCAAATCGAATTGAAAGTGAAGTTGGGCGCGTGATCGTTGGGCAGGGCGAGGTGGTGCGGCATGTGCTGGTGAGCATTCTCGCGGGCGGACATGTTTTACTGGAAGGCGTGCCTGGCTTGGGCAAGACGATGTTGATCCGCACGTTGGGGCAGGCTTTGGATTTGAAATTTTCGCGCATCCAATTCACGCCTGACCTGATGCCTGCCGACATCGTCGGGACAGAGATCCTCAGCGACGAAGACGGTAAACGCGAGTTTCGTTTTCGTCAGGGTCCACTGTTTGCGAATTTGGTTCTCGCTGATGAAATCAACCGCGCCACGCCGAAGACCCAGTCTGCGTTGCTCGAAGCCATGCAGGAAAGTTCGGTGACGGTAGCGCAAACAACCTATCACTTGGAAGAGCCATTCTTCGTGATGGCGACGCAAAATCCGCTGGAAATGGAAGGGACGTATCCACTGCCCGAAGCGCAGCTTGACCGCTTCTTTTTCAAGGTCAACGTGGATTTGCCCAACGTGAGCGAGATGGTCGAAATCTTAGACCGCACCACAGGCAAAGAATCGCCTGCCGCAAACAAAGCCGTCAGCGGCGCGGAAATCGTCGAAATGCGCGCACTAGCGCGGACAGTTCCCATCGCTTCACATGTCAAAGAATACATCGCCAAACTTATGCTAGCCACGCATCCCACTGACCCGAATGCATCTCCGCTGGTGAAAAAATACGTCCGCTACGGAGTCTCTCCGCGCGGCGGACAGGCACTGGTGCTTGGCGCAAAAGTCACCGCGCTGATGGCGGGACGTTACAACGTGGCATTTGAAGATGTCCATGCGGTGGCGAAAGCGGCGTTGCGACATCGGTTGTTGTTGAATTTTGATGGATTAGCCGAGGGAGTCAAGGCGGATGATGTGGTTGAAGAACTCGTCAAGGCAAGGATGAATGATGAAGGATGAGGGATGAATAAGATCAAGAACAAAAAAGGCGAAAATGGAAAGTAAAGCCCCTCAAGACTTGCGGACGCGGACATCGGATTTTGCTTTGCGAATTGTCAAACTGTATGCAAGCCTGCCGAAGACAACGGAGGCACAAGTTCTTGGAAAACAAGTTTTACGTTCTGGAACATCTGTCGGCGCAAACTATCGCGAAGGACATCGAGCAAAATCTGATCCTGACATCGTGAACAAATTCGAGTCTGTCTTACAGGAACTCGACGAAACAGACTATTGGCTTGACCTGCTTGTAAGAAGCGGCATTCTCCCAACTTCAAAAGCGGAATCTCTCATCAAGGAAACCAACGAACTCATCGCGATCTTCACTACCAGCGTGACCAAAATCAAAAAGAGAAGGAACGAAAGAAAAGGATGAGGGATAAAGGATGAAGGATGAATTACAAAATTGACCCTTTGTTTTTCTTCATCCTTCATCCTTCATAATTCATCCTTTCTTCTCCTCCATGCCTATGCTATTTGATGAAACCACCCTCCGCAAGCTAAACCAACTCACCCTCGTCGCATCGCGCGTACGCTCTGGCGCGATCAAAGGTGAGCGGCGTTCTTCGCATCGCGGCAGCAGCGTGGAGTTCGCGGACTATCGCAACTACACCGCAGGAGATGACTTGCGCCGACTGGACTGGAATATTTACGCGCGACTGGAAAAGCCGTTCATCAAATTGCTGGAAGAGGAGGAAGACCTGGCGGTGTACGTCTTGATCGACGGCTCGCGTTCGATGGATTGGGGCGAGGGCGAAGAACATAAATTCAACTACGTCTTAAAACTTGCGGCGGGCATCGGCTCAATTGCACTTTCATCTGGTGATTTGCTTTCCGTTGGCTTTCTGCAAGGCGGACATGTCACTTCAGAGTTTGGTCCCTCGCGCGGACAATATGCCCTGCCGCGTTTGTTCCGCTTTTTGGAATCACTCAAAGCAAATCAGCAAACCGATTTGAACGCCTCTCTGCGCGATTATTCCATTGCACCGCGCCGCGCTGGTTTGGTCATTCTCATCTCCGACCTGTTCGCCGCGGATGGATACGAATCAGGCTTGCGTCAACTACTCAGCCGCGGACATGAAGCCGCATTAATTCACGTCCTCTCACCCGATGAAGTTGACCCGCCTCTCGCAGGCGACCTGCAACTGGTGG
The DNA here is from genome assembly GCA_945877125.1 of Candidatus Brevifilum fermentans. Lineage (GTDB taxonomy): Bacteria > Chloroflexota > Anaerolineae > Anaerolineales > Villigracilaceae > Villigracilis. The sequence continues at coordinate 12,393 of CAMCQT010000107.1, forward strand.
ACATCGAAACAAATTTTGAGCAGGATGTCTCCGTCGATGGCGGCTTACGAAATTTATACCGCGCCCGCGTGCAAGCATGGATTCAATCCACGCAAGCCGACTGCCGTAAACACGGAATCCGCTATTTGGATCTGGTCACCAGCCAGCCTTGGGAGCAGGCACTTTTGCTCGAAATGCGTCGCACGGAAATGGTGAAGTGATGTCAAAAGACTTAAACACAAAGGACACGAAGTACACGAAGGAAAACCCAAGGAAAAAAGAAATTAAGCTCTTCCTTGGTGCCCTTTGTGTCCTTCGTGTTTAAAGATTTAACCATGCAATTCCTTACCCCGCTCGCCTTCGCGCTTTCTGCGCTTGCTATCCCAATCATCCTGCTTTACATGCTCAAACTGCGCCGCAAGCAGACGCAGGTCTCTTCGACCATGTTGTGGGAAAAATTATTAAAAGACAGACAAGCCAACGCGCCGTGGCAAAAACTCAAACGCAATCTTTTATTATTTCTTCAATTGCTGATTCTCGCCGCGCTGGTCTTTGCACTGGCTCGTCCCGCCCTGCAAACAAAAGTCGTCGCATCAGGATCAGTCATCGTCATGTTGGATGCGTCCGCTTCGATGAATGCAACGGATGTAACCCCATCTCGTTTTGAAGAGGCTCGCAAATCCGTGCTGACTCTGATCAATGGGCTTTCCAGCGATTCAGCCATGACCTTGATTCTGGTTGCCAAAACTCCGCAAACATTGATTGCGTCTGAGACGGATAAATCCCTGCTCAAGGATGTGCTCTCGAAAGCACAAGTCACCCAAGGCAGCGCGGATTGGTCAGCCGCGTTCGCTCTTGCCGCAGGAGCAACTCGCAACGGCGCTGCCTCCACCGTCGTCATCGTCTCCGACGGCGGACTTCCCGAAAGCGGGTTGCCCGCTCTGCCTAGCGAAGTGCGCTACATCCCCATCGGTCAAGCAGATGACAACCTCGCCATCTCCGCGCTGGCTTTGCGCGCTTCCAACGGCGTTCCGCAGTTGTTCGCAGAAGTCACAAACACCAGCAATGTGGATCGAAAAATTTTGCTTTCCCTTTATCTCGGCAATGACCTCTTCGACGCGCGCCAGTTGGACATCCCCGCCAATTCGCAAAAAAGTGTTTCGCTCGAAAACCTGCCGATCACAACCGCCATTTACAAGGCGCATATCTCCGACCCCGCAGAAGCCAGCAAGTCGCTGGACTCCCTCGCGCTCGACGACACCGCCTTCGCCGTCTATCAATCGTCCACCGCGCGCCGCGCCCTGCTCGTCTCCAACGGCAACCTCTTCCTCGAACAACTGTTGGCGTCGCTCCCAGGCATTCAACCCTTCCGCGCCTTGCCCGCCGCTGACGGGACGTTGCAAATTCCCAGCGAGCCATTTGATCTGTACATCTTCGATGGCGCCATTCCCGCAGAGTTGCCAAACTCAAATTTACTGCTCATCAACCCGCCAACCAATCCATTCTTTGAAGTCGGCGAAACGGTAAAAGAAATCAAAAATATTCAGGTGAATGAAAATCCCCTCACCCGCTATGTGGATTGGAAAACTGTCCACGTGTTGCAGGCGCAAAAAGCGACCATGCCCAACTGGATGAATATTTTGATCGAATCGGACTCGACTCCGCTGGTAGCTGCGGGTGAAAAAAACGGACAGCGAATCGCCGCCCTGACCTTTGACCTGCGCGAAAGCGACCTACCCTTGCAGATCGCCTACCCCATTTTATTTTCCAACCTGATCGATTATCTCGCGCCGCCCAGCGCGTTTGACTCGTCACAATCTTTGCAGGCGGGCGAAAGCCTGACCCTCGTCCCACCCACAGATGCGGAGCAAGTTGTCATCTCCTCGCCATCCAATAAAGCTTTCACGCTTGCGGCAGGGCAAACCTTATTCAGCCAGACAGATGAACTTGGTTATTATGCAGTGAACTTCGTCTCGAAAGACTCAACCAAAGTTGAATATTTCGCTGTCAATCTGTTCAACCCCGCCGAGTCAGATTTAAGTCCGCGCGAGACATTGCAAATCGGCAGCGTGTCTGTTATCCCCGCTGCATCGCAGCAGGTCGGCTTGCAAGAATTATGGAAATGGCTGGCGGGTCTTGCCCTTTTTGTACTCATGATCGAATGGCAAGTATTCCACCGCAAGCCTTTCAAAATAAGGATGAAGGATAAAGGATGAAGGATGAATAAGTTCAAGAACAAAAAAGGTGAAAATGGAAAAAGAAACCCCTCTTGATTTGCGGACGCGAACCTCTGATTTTGCATTGCGAATCGTCACACTTTACTCAAGCCTGCCAAAGACAACCGAGGCACAGGTTCTTGGAAAACAAGTGCTACGGTCTGGCACATCTGTCGGCGCGAATTATCGCGAAGGAAACCGCGCAAAATCTGATGCTGATATTTTCAATAAATTCGAGTCTGTCTTGCAAGAATTGGACGAAACCGATTACTGGCTTGACTTGCTTGTAAAAAGCGGCATTCTCCCTGCCAAAAAAGCGGAGGCGCTCATCAAAGAAACAAACGAACTTATCGCGATCTTCACTACCAT
>CAMCQT010000108.1 GCA_945877125.1 Candidatus Brevifilum fermentans
CGAATGTGTTTCATCTCGTTTTTATACTGTCAAAATCCAGAGGCGTCAAGCGAAGTCCAATTCGATTTGTCTGTGATATATTACACAGCATCGCATCAATAACCGAACCAAAATTGTTTTGCCCATAATTTCTTTTGGCAAGTCGTGAAAGTATTTGCAAATATCAAAATAAAAAGAGGAAAAGAAAGTGAACATACTGCACAAAATTCATCATCTCGGTCGATTGGTTTTGGTTGCTTTTATGTTGTTCTCCGTTGCGGGTTGTGCCGCGAAGCCGGAAGAAGAAAAATATGTCGCCAAAATTACAGCCAGTGGATTTGTTTGCCCAGAGCCAAATCCGCATGTTGAGTTTGAAAGCAAAGAGATCAAAATTTTTACATGGACCGAATACTTGCCTGTAGATATTTTTGATTGCTTCGGGCTGGTCTATGGCGTGGATGTGAACGTGGATTATTTTTCATCCAACGAAGAGTTGTATTCCAAAATGTCATCCGATTCGTTTGACGTGGTGCATCCAAGTGACTACATGATCGGTGTTTTGATCCGCGAAAAACTTTTACAAAAACTCGATCAGGGTAAATTGCCAAACATCAAAAATATGGACGCAAGTCTGGCGGGCATTTATGGCGATGCGCTCAATTATCTTGTGCCGTATCAAATGGGAACGCAAGCCATTGTTTACAACAGTGAGACCGTCACCAACCCGCCGACCTCGTGGGCTGATTTATGGCGCCCCGAATACAAAGACCGAATTGTGGCAGTGGACGATAACCGCGTCATCATCGGCATGGCTTTGCTCACGCTTGGCTATGATGTGAATTCAACCGATCCAGTGCAGTTGGCAGAAGCGAAGCAAAAATTGATCGAGCTGAAGCCGAACATCCGCTTGTTTGACAGCGACAGTCCCAAGACTCCGCTTTTGGCAGGGGATGTGGACCTGGGCATCGTGTGGAACGGCGAAGCATTCCTAGCGCAACAGGAAAACCCCGCCATCAAGTACGTCTTTCCTAAAGAAGGCTCAATTATCTTTTATGATGGCATGGGGATTCCGGTCAACGCCCTGCACCCCGATGTCGGCTACGCATGGTTTAATTATTTAATGCAAGGCGATGTAGCCTGGTTAACGCTGGTGGATTACCCATACACCAATCCGAATCGAGCCGCACTGGCATTCGCCAAGTCAGATCATGCAGATGTTTATAAGGCGTACATGGCTTCTCCCATCACAAATACACCGTTGGAATTTTTTGCAAATGGGCATGAAGTGAAAGACTTGGGTGATGCGCTTTTGTTGTACGATGCTATTTGGACGGAAATAAAAAAATAAATCAGGATTCTTAGGAAATTGATAGTTTCAAAACTTTACATTCCCAAAGTGCCATGATAAACTTTTGCTCGTTCATAATACACAGGCGCACTCCTGCGAGTGCGCTTTTTCCTGCGTAATTTTTGGAGGTTCCCATTGGATATACTTCTCACTGGCTCAGTCGCGTACGATTACTTAATGACCTTCCCCGGTCTGTTCAAAGATCAGTTTCTTTCTGAACGTTTGTCTTCCATCAGCCTTTCATTTCTGGTGGACGGCATGTCCAAACAGCGCGGCGGCATTGCCCCGAATATCGCGTACACCATGGCGCTGCTCGGCCAAAAGCCGCGCGTGATGGCAACTGTCGGCGAGGACTTTAGCGATTATCGCGTATGGCTCGATGCCAAAGGCGTGGATACATCCCTGATGAAAGTTGTACCCGGAGTATTTACCGCCTCGTTCTTTGCCACGACCGATCAGGATTCTGCTCAAATTGCCTCTTTCTACCCTGGGGCAATGGGCTATTCTGCCACGCAGTCTCTCAAAGACCTCGAACAAAAACCAGACCTGGTAATCGTCTCACCCAGCGCGCCAGATGCCATGATGAAGTTCCCCGCTGAATGCCGCGAATTAGGAATTCCCTATCTCTACGATCCAAGCCAGCAGGTGTTAAGACTCGAAGGCGAAGAACTTGCGCGAGATATGGAAGGCGCGCAATTCCTCTTCTGCAATGATTATGAGTTTGGGCTGATCTCCAAAAAAACAGACTGGAGTTTGGATCAAATTCTTGAGCATGTAAAAATATTGGTCATCACACGCGGCAAAGATGGCGCAGATCTATACGCCGGCGCGGATTCAGTTCATATCCCAACTGTCCCCGAAAAAGAGATCGTTGACCCCACCGGCGTAGGTGATGCCTTCCGCGGCGGATTCCTCGCGGGCTATGCTCACGGCTTCGACTGGAAGTTGTGCGGCGAGATCGGTTCACTTTCTGCGGTATATTGTCTCGAACAACGCGGCACGCAGAATCATGGTTATACCAAGCAGGAATTTGTCCAACGCTTCCGCAGTCATTTTGACGATGGCGGCAGGTTGGATGCATTATTAAAGTAATTGGTAACTGGTAAATAGTAATTACCAATTACCAATCCCCAATTACCAAATAAGGAGTAATAAATGGAATACGATATCAAAGATTTACAACAAGCCGAAGGCGGACGCCGCCGTATTGATTGGGCGGAACGCGAAATGCCCGTCCTTCGTTCGATCCGCGAACGCTTTAAGAAAGAGAAGCCCCTCCAGGGACTGCGCCTCTCCTGTTGTTTGCATGTGACCACCGAAACTGCGAACCTGATGATCACCCTGCAAGAAGGCGGCGCAGATATTGTCCTCACGGCCTCGAACCCGCTTTCCACACAGGACGATGTCGCCGCTGCGTTGGTCAGCCAATACGAAATTCCCGTCTATGCCATCAAAGGCGAAGACAAAGTCACTTACTTCAAGCATATCCGCGCCGCGTTGGAGCACATGCCCCACATGACACAGGATGACGGCGCTGACCTTGTCTCCTCCCTGTTCTTCATCGAAATGGGACGCTTCGAAAAACTCGAACCCTCCCTGGCCTCATGGGCAAAGAGTTTGAGCGATGCAGAACGCAAGCAAATGCTTGCAAACGTCATCGGCGGCACCGAAGAGACCACCACGGGCGTCATCCGCTTGAAGGCAATGGAAGCTGACAAGGTGTTGAAGTTCCCCGTTATCGCAGTCAACGACGCGTTGACCAAACATCTGTTTGATAATCGCTACGGCACAGGGCAATCCACTATAGACGGCATTGTCCGCGCCACCAATGTTTTGCTGGCTGGCAAGAACTTCGTCGTCGCTGGCTACGGCTGGTGCGGACGTGGTCTCGCCTCCCGCGCACGCGGCATGGGCTCGTTGGTCATCGTGACCGAAACCGACCCGATGAAGGCGCTCGAAGCAGTCATGGACGGCTTCCAGGTCATGCCGATGATGGAAGCCTCCAAGATCGGAGATATCTTCTGCACCGTCACAGGCGATTTGAACGTGATCGACAAGCATCATTTTGAAGTGATGAAAGACGGCGCGATCGTTGCCAACTCGGGTCACTTCAACGTTGAAATTAACATCCCCTCGCTGGCTGCAATGAGCGTAGGCGAGCCAAACCTCGTCCGCCCGTTTGTTGAACAGTACCTCACCAAAGACGGACGCAAGATCAACATTCTCGGCGAAGGCCGCTTGATCAATCTGTCTGCCGCCGAAGGTCATCCTGCTTCCGTGATGGATATGTCCTTCGCCAACCAGGCGCTCTCCGCTGAATACATGGCCAAGAATGCCGATAAACTGGAGAAGAAGGTCTACTCTGTCCCGACCGATATTGATAACGAGATCGCCCGCCTCAAGCTCGAAGCGATGGGCATTCAGATCGACGTCCTTTCGGCTGAACAGTCTCACTATCTCAATTCATGGGAAGAAGGAACCTAGATCGATTTACGATTTAGGATTTTAGATTGACGATTAAGCCCCGCGAACACTTTGCGTTCGCGGGGCTTTTTTTTTCAATTTCAGGCTTGGATGTTTATACGTTTGGTTTCCGGCGTGTCTGCGGGCGCTGGCTGCATCTTTTCCAATTGCTGTTGGGTGACCTGTTGCTGGGCTTCTACTTGTGTTTTTGAGGCTGAGGAAGCTACCGCCCGATCCTGTCCGGAGGGTTGGGCTGGGGCGAGAGCGGCTGAAATGACCCGCATCATTTTGCTGATGGTAGCTCCGGGGTCATCCTGCACGGGACTGGAGTCAATCGAGACCTCGCCGCTGACAGCGTATAACCTGCCATCTGAGCCGGTGGCATACCCGAAACTGGCCGCGCCTCGCACGAGGGAACCTCCAGCCATGACGTGGGCTTGTTCGTGAGCGCGTACTTCGCGGTCGGTTTGTTTCAAATTTTCCAACTCACGGGATTCCTGAGCGTTGATGGTGGAACCGCTGTCTTTGGCGCTTGCGCTGTTATTTTTGGCGGGCGCACCGGTTTTGTTGGTCTGGGATTCATCTTTTATAAGCCCAACTTTACGCAAGGCTTCTTCTGAAATAGTGACGCGATAAGGCTGCAATTCTTGCGAGTCGCGGGTGGCGGGGAGAGTTCCGTTTCGCTGTGACTGGGCGCCCTGATTCGTCCGGCTGGAGTACGCATTCTCCGTCGAAATCGAAATTTTTGTCAGGGAAGTATCGAAGCTTGAGCTCATGTTTAGGATTATCCTGCTCGGCCTTTTGCCGACAGATAGAATTAGTCTGACGCTATTATCGGCTGGGTCTTCCAAAACTTGAGTTATTGCTTCTCATTTTTTACTTCTTCAAAACTTCACACAACCCCTTCCACTCGTCAATGGATAGGGTCTCTGCGCGGCGCATGAAGTCTATGCTGGCAGAGGTGAGCAAGGCCTCAGATTCGGTGGTGGGGATATGCAAGCCGGATGAAAGCGAATTCCGCAGCGTTTTACGCTTTTGGCTGAATCCTGCTTTGATGAGTTTGAAGAACGTTTTGAGCAGGTCGTTCGAGATGAGCGGCTGGTCGTAAATATCAATCCGCAGAATAGCCGAATCCACTTTGGGGGCGGGGTGGAATGAATCCGCGGGGATGATGGCGGCGATACTGGGTTTTCCGTAGACTTGCACGCTCAACGCCAGCAGGCTCAAATCACCGGCTTTGGCGGTGATTCGTTCTGCCACTTCCTTTTGAATGGTCAACACAATGCGGCGCGGTTTTGGGTCGCTTTCGAGCAGGTGCCGAATGACGGCGGAGGTGATGTAATACGGAATATTCGCAACCACCAGATAATCTGCTTTGTGGATGATGTCTGAAACGGTGGTCTTGAGGATGTCACCATGTACCACGCGCACATTCTGATGAGGCTTGAGAACTGCCCGTAGCGGCGGCAGCATGTCCGGGTCCAGTTCGACCGCGATCACTTCTTTGGCAGAGTCTGCCAGGTAGCGAGTCAAACTGCCGAGGCCGGGACCAATCTCAAGGACGCAGTCATCCTCTTGAATTTCAGCGGCGAGGGCGATATTTTCCAGCGCGGAGACATCCTGCAAAAAGTTTTGTCCAAGGCTTTTATCGGCGCGGATGTTAAATCGTTTGAGGACGGCGGCGGCATCGAGCGGGGGAATGGCTGAGAAATTTTTCATGGGCAAAATGAGGAGGAGGTTTCTTCTTCGGGGGCGGTTTCGATTGAGATGGAGGCGGGCAGGCTGGGCCATGTGCCCGCGTTGAAGCGCGTCACATATTGGCGCAGGATGCTGAAATCAGCTTGCGTAACGAGCAGTCCTTTTGGAAAGTCGGGGTCATCGAAAATTCTGATGTCTTCCGTCAGCAGTTCCTGGGGGAAGCTGGCAAAGGCGATATTTTTCACGGGTAATTTTGTGCCGAGGCAGGCTAGCTGGCTGAGTTGTTCGGGAGTGAAATCGGTTTGGACGTTGTCTCGAAACGACTCGATCAGCGCGGGGATTTGTTTGACGATGCTTGGGCTGAGGACTTTTTCACGCATGGCGCACAGGACAAGGTTTTGGTTGCTGACGCGCTGGAACATGCCTTGCTGGCGGTTGCGTGCCACTTTGAGCGCCTGCGCGCCGTTGAGATAATGCCTGCCCACCGTCAGTCCGGTGTTGTTCGCGGTCTCGATATCAGGCACGTTGATGGTGATGCCGTCAATGGCGTTGATTACGTTTTCAAAGGTACGCATGTTGACGGCCAGGTAATGATCTGCCTGCACGCCAAAGTTGAGGTTCAGCGTCAGCGAGAGCAAGCCGGGCCCCTGGCTGGGGTCGTCCCAATAGGCAAATCCGTCGCCGGGTTGACCGTACAAATACGCCTGATTGAGCTTGCCATGATCGAGACCGTTGAGATTATCTGCGATGTAGGGAATTTCGACCCACAGGTCGCGCGGAAACTCCAACACGGTTATTTTGGGCGTCACAAAATCCACGCGCACCACGCGCACAATGTCGCCCAGTCCGTAATCATAATTATTGGAGCGTTGATCCTGACCGATGGCAAGAATGGTCATGGTGCTCGGGCCGCCGCACAAAGGCGCTGGGGTGTTGGTAGCGAATGAAATCGTCGGCACCAATGTCACCAGCCCCGCAGACGGATCGCCGGGTGTGGCTGTCCAAAGCGGGGGCAGGGTTTGCTGTGCCACCGGCAGCGCAGGCCCCAGCGGCTTGGATGCAAACGCCAAAATATAATATCCCATTGCGCCAACAAGGATGACGGCTGTGACCGAAAGAATAGCAAGAATTATTTTTTGTGTTTTTGTCATTGCTTTACCGTAGGTCACGTTTGCAACGTGACGATTTTCTGCGTTTTCCAAAATTGTCACATAAGTTCGGAATTCATTCTGACCTATCCCCCCAGCCCCCTTCCCTTATAGGGAAGGGGGTGTCGCCGTCGGCGACGGGGCTTAGGTTCTTAAGACTTTTGCAAGAGGTCTAATCTGCAAAAACTGTCAGGCTGCAAGCCTGACCTACTTCAAGAAATATGGAATCTCAGCCGGTGCGGGCGCGAGAAAATAAACTTTCACCCAGCCCGTCATATCCACGATCTGCCCATCGTTGAAGCCGAGATCAATCCAACTTGTGCGCGGCACGCCGAACACAGTTTCGATGATCGGCCCGCCGCCCGTGTCGCCGATGGTGGCAACGCCATACCCGGGGATGTAAACCTTCATGCCAGCCAGATAACTATAGATCGAATAATCCACAGCCACAATTCCCTGTCCGGCGCGCGCTCCGCTTGCGGTTCCGTACGAACATGAACCAGTGCCAGAGGCGCACGGCGAATAAACCGACGCGAACATCTCCGTGGCAAACCAATACTCGTACGGAATATTCCCGCCCACGGGCGCAAGCACAATTTTTTCTCCGCTCTGCACCATGCGCGTCTGCGGCTCGCGCATCACCGTTTTAGATTCCGTCGCGCGGCTGACTTCCTTCCCATCTTCGTATCGAATCCGTTCGCGGATCATGGCAATGCCTTCCACGCCGGGCTGGGTCGTTTCCTTTTGACCCAACGGCAGGTCGGGCGAGTAAGTCACCTCTTCTGTGAATGGGATCGGCTCCAGCGCCACTTCAAAAGTTTCGTAGATTCGCACCACGCGGATCTGGCCATCGGATGGCGGCGCTTCGCTCTCAAGCGGTGAGCTGGTATCCAACCCGACGAGGGGGACGCCCGCCTCAGCCAGCGCCTCACCAACCGTCTGCGCGGCAGAGCGGATGCTGACCACTTTATCGCCGACAAAAATCGTCAACTCGCGCGCGGGGTAAAAGGTGACAGTCAACGGCTGTGTGATGGCGGTCTCAGCGGGTGGGTCGAGCAGGTCGCCTTGGGTCAAGGTTAAGCCGGCTTCGCTCAACGCCGCTCCTACCGTCAACACAGATGTTTCCATCGTTTGTTGTCCCTGCGGCGTGACGAGGGTTAATGTCACAGCGCGGCGAATTTGAATCGTGAGCGAATCAGCTTGCAGTTGAGATGGTTCGAGCGGCGTATTGATCCCGTTGACCAACACCCTGTCGTTCGGTCCGAGAATAATCCCAGCCTGTGTCAGCAGGGGAATCAAGGCTCGTTCATTGGATTCAATGCGTTGGATTTTCTCCCCGTCGATGATGGTTATTGACGAAGAAATTGGTTGGCAGGACATGAGCAAAAAAAAGACCGTCCATGTCAGCCGGCGAAAGTATTTCATGGATAGTATTATAAACGAACAAGCCCCCTCTCCTTTTTGGGAGAGGGTTGGGGTGAGGGAACTTTAGTCTTTGCAGTCTTCATCTTCGCAATGACATTCAATGCCGTTGGCTTTATCAAAGGACTCGCGTCCCTCTTTGACCGAGAAATAGATCAAGCCCAACGCGCCGATACTGTCTACGAAGCCAAAGCCCGTAACCTGATAGACCAAACTTGAAACCAGCAGGATCACCGACATATAAATGCAAACGAGCGTGCAGTTTGCATCCGCCAGAATTGGCACAGAGTTGAGCGCGCGCCCAACTTTGCGCTTGCCCGCCACAAGCAGCCACATGCTCGCAATTGAGATCACCGAAATGACCAGCCCGGGCAGGGTTGTCTCTGGCTTGTGCGCCGTGAATAAATTGTAGATGGCGCTGGCGCCAAGTCCCACGGCCAGCAGATAAAATGCCGTGCCGGTCACGCGCAAGGCCGTGATCTCAAACCGAGAGCGGGGCGCATCGGGGTTTTGGCGAATGCGGATGACCATGGCTAAAATTCCAATGCCAGACATCACCTCGATGAACGAATCCACGCCGAAGCCGAAGAGGGTCAATGCTTCATCGTTGATTCCAAAGAAAATGGAAATTGCGCCTTCGGCGATATTGTAGAACACGGTAAAAAGTGCAAGCCAAAGCGCGTATTGCCAGTAACTAGCTTGTGATGTTTTTTGTGTGAGAGTGGTCATTTGTTTTCCTTCATTTATTTTCTAAAGTTATTTTGCTGGTTAGTGCGTTATCTTATCACGGCATGGGCAGGTGTAAACAGGGATAAACAAAGATGTTTTGGTAAAAAACATTGTTTCGAATCTCCGTTCATCTCTGTTCATCTCCAGTTAAATTTTTGACTTTGCAAAAGACGCAACGGAAAATTGTTCGTTGCAGTTGGCAGGGAATCATTTACAATAGAGATATGCAAAAACCATTGATCGCCAGTCCGAGTAACCCGCTGATTAAACAGGCGCGTGCCTTACACCAAAAGAAAGGGCGCAATGAAAGCGGATTATTTCTTGTCGAGGGGATTCACCATGTGGGGGAGGTGGTCGAAGCTGGCTGGGATGTTGAATCGATTCTGTACGCATCCGGTCTGTTGACCAGTCCTTTCGCGCATGATCTAATTTCCCGCTTCGCTTTCAAGCCTCAGCCTGTCACCGCGCAAGTGATGGAGACATTGGCTGACAAAGAAAACCCGCAGGGAATTGTCGCCATGGTCCATCAGCGGAAGAGGCAGCTCAAGGATGTTAAGCCGTTCAAACGCGCGGTTGCGATTGTGGCTCCGCAAGACCCGGGTAATGTTGGCACCATCCTGCGTACCATGGATGCAGTCGGCGCGGATGTGCTTTTCCTGCTCGACGGCGGCGTGGAGTTGTATAACCCGTCCGTTGTCCGCGCCAGCATGGGCACATTATTCTGGAAGCCGATTATTCAAACGAGTTTTGACGAATTTATTGAATGGGTTCGCAAGGGAAATTATCAACTGATCGGCACATCAGCCAAAGCCGATGTGGAGTACCAGACCCTTGTTCCGCAAACCCCGTGGATTTTACTGCTGGGCAATGAGCAAAAGGGATTGTCTCCTAGTCAAAGCGCGGCGTGTGATGTGACAGTTTCACTGCCCATGCAGGGGCGCGTGAGTTCGCTCAACCTTGCTGTGGCGGCTGGGGTGTTGTTGTATCGGTTTGTAAAGTAACTCACCTTACGCAAAGATGACCCCGCTCCGACGTTTATCCCCGTTCTCGTAGGTCACGCTTATAGCGTGACTGTCACGTTGCAAACGTGACCTACTATTTGTGTAGCAAAAAAGCCCTCTCGCGCTGAGAAGGCTTTTTGTTTTTAGGATCAATTTTCAGTTAAGTCAGAACGAGGCTAAAACTCATCTTCTTCGTCGAGCCAGTCGTCATCTTCTTCGTCCCCTTCTTCCTCATCCCATTCCTCTGTTTCTTCTTCTTCGTCCCAGTCGTCATCTTTCTTAACGACTCCGTCTGTGGCAGAGTAGGTACCGCATCCGGTATCAGGATCCAACTCTACTGCTGCGGCAGAACAATAACCTTCGTCTACGAACACACAATCTATGTAGTGACATTTGATACGGGGCATATTTTGCTTCCTCCTAAGATTGGGGTTGTCTAATTAGGCGCATGACCGCGATGATGAAAATTACGGTCATTGCCGTTTGCGATGTAACACAAAATGGGCAGAGTGCTTTTAGCAAGGCGATCTCAACATAAATAAGCCAGACAGTGAAAATAAAACCTGTGAGCGCCATGCCGAAGATCATCAAAGTGCTGTTCTGCTTGAAGAACCGATTACGATTCTCAAAATAATGTATGGCAAGAATTGCCAGATAACCAAGTACGCCAATGATCGCAACTGGAATTCCATTTACTTCAGAATAACGGCTGGCATTCACGGTGGAGCAGTCACCAGAGCCAAGGCACATTGAGTCGTTGGATGTAACTTTGTAGATGGTCATATAAATTGAAACCAGTAACCCTAAAACCACAAGCGCAACCGACGCGCGATATAACCATTTATCCATGTTTCCTCATAATAGTATGGCGTCTACTTCCTGACCAACAGGCACGCATTTTACACCAGCGGGGATAATTAGTAAAGCATCCGCCTGTACCAATGACAGCAAATTCCCAGAGCCTTGATGCCCTGTTAATGTTGCAATGGGAATACCGTTCTCGTTGCGGATTTTTGCGCGCAGATAACTTTCACGTCCATCTGATTCGATATCTTCTCCGCATCTTACTTTAACGGTCAGTCTGATTCCGTCCAATTGGCCGCCCAGCCGCTCAAGCACGGGGCGCACAAAAACCTCAAACCCAACGAATGCCGAAACAGGGTTGCCTGGCAAGCCAATAAAAGGAATGCCGCGATATTCGCCGAAGGCCAGCGGTTTGCCCGGGCGCATGTTCACGCGCCAAAAATCCAGCTTGCCTTTGGACTCGATCACTTCTTTTACAAAGTCAAATGCGCCCACGCTCACGCCCGCAGACGAGATGATCAAATCCACTTGCTCGTGGATGGCTTTTTGTAACAAGCCTTCCACTGATTCGCGGGTGTCTTTTGCCACGCCCAGGCGCAGAACATCGGCTTCGGCATTTTCGATCAGGGATGCAAGCGCATAAGAATTTGAGTCGTGGATTTTGCCGGTGGTCAGCGGTGCGTCTACTTCGAGCAATTCATCACCTGACGAGAGCAATGCGATGCGCGGTTTTTTATAAACTTGTACGTGACCGAATCCCAGCATGGCGAGCAGACCCAGATCCTGAGGTTTGAGTTTGCGCCCTTTTTGCAGGACAACTTCGCCTGTGTGTAAATCTGTACCGCGCGGGCGGATGTTCTCGCCGACTTTTACTTCACGGGTGAATGACACAGTTTGCGGTGCAATGGTATTTGCCGAGCGGTCATTGAAATCTGTGTCTTCGACGGGGATGACGGCATCTGCGCCTTTGGGGATTTGTGCGCCGGTCATGATGCGCGCGGCTTGACCTTGCGCCAGAGTCACCGTCGGCGCTGACCCTGCTGGGATGTCAGCAACCACGCTCAACGTTACGCTTGATGCGGCGGTTGCTGAATCTATGGCGCGGATGGCGAATCCATCCATCGATGAGTTGTCAAAAAGGGGGAGGTCGTGCGCCGCGATAATATCTGCTGCCAGCACGCGGTTGGCGCACTCGATCAGCGGAACGTTTTCTTCTGCGGTGGCGTGAAAATGGGAGAGGATGCGCTCGCGCGCTTCGGTGACTGATAGCATAGCTTAAGCGGCGAGATTATACCGCAGGGAATGACATTAGCCCGGGTTCGTTCGGTGCGCTTCCATTACATTCGGCAGGCTTTCAATGCGGGTCAGAATGCGGCTGAGTTGTGTCAGGTCTTTGACTTCGATGATGAGTCGCAGGTCTGCCATGCTGCGGTTGACGTTCACTTTTACGTCGGCGATGTTGATGCTTTCATCTGAAAGCAGAATTGAAATATCGCTGACCAAGCCCTGACGGTCATAGGCTTTTATTTGAATGGGCACGGGGTAGGTGCGTTCCACATGTCCCCAGCCGACTTGAAGCAGGCGCTCGCGGTCTTTGGTTTGTAAAATATTTGGGCAGTCCTGGCGGTGGATGGTTGCGCCGCGTCCGCGGGTGATGAAGCCGACGACTTGATCTCCGGGCATGGGGTTGCAGCACCGCGCCATTGACGAAAGCATACCTTTCAACCCCACCACTTCGATGGCATTGGTGGATGTGGCTGGCGAGGCGGATGGGTTGACTTCAAAAATTTCATCCGCTTCTTCATGTTGCGAAAATTGCTTGATGATCTTGTTAACCGAGAGATCGCCGTTGCCCAACTCAATGAACATTTCTTCGGGTGTTTTGTAATTGAGGTCGCGCGCCATTTTCTCAAAGTTGATATCTTTGAGTCCGAGGCGTTGCAGTTCCTTTTCCAGCGAGTCGCGGCCTTGCGCGAGATTCTGCTCATCTTCCTGTTTCTTGAACCAGACTTTGATCTTGGAACGCGCGCGCTGTGTGCGGACAAGTCCCAGATTGACGTTCAACCAGTCGCGGCTGGGAGTGCCGCGCTTCGCGGTTAGAACTTCGACCTGGTCGCCGGTTTTTAGTTCCTGATACAACGGGACAAGTTTTCCGTTGACGCGTGCGCCGCGGCAACAATGACCAATATCGGTGTGGACGTGATAAGCAAAGTCAATCGGCGTGGAGCCAGCGGGCAGGTCGATGATGTCGCCGCGCGGGGTGAAGATGTAAACGCGGTCTTGAAACACGTCACTGCGCATTGATTCAACAAACTCAGCCGCGTCATGCACGTCTGATCCCCATTCCATTTTTGAGCGCAGGGAGTTGATCAGGTTTTCATAATTCTTGTCGGCGTGTTTTGTGCCTTCCTTATATTGCCAGTGCGCGGCGATGCCATACTCGGCATTCAGGTGCATTTCATGTGTGCGGATCTGCACTTCGAGCGGACGTTTGTCGTCGTAGGAAACGGCGGTGTGCAGCGATTGATAGTAATTATCCTTGGGCGCGGCGATGTAATCATCGAACTCGCCGGGCAGCGGACGCCACGTGGTGTGGATCACACCCAACGCGGCATAGCAGGATGGTACATCTGGCACGATCAGGCGCACGGCGCGCACGTCGCGCACCATGTCGAAGGCTTTATCCTTCTTCTGCATTTTTTTGTAGATCGAGTAAATATGTTTTGGACGCCCGCTAATTTCGGCTTTGATGTTGTTCTGTTCAAGCAGTTTTACAAGGTTTTCCTTGATCGTTTCAAGTTGGGCTTCGCGGTCGGGTCTTTTTTCGGTTAGAAGCTCGGCGATCTCTTTATATTTTTCAGGATTCACGTAGCGAAAGCCGAGGTCTTCGAGTTCCCATTTAATTTGCCAGATTCCAAGGCGGTTGGCAACCGGCGCAAAAATATCCAATGTTTCCTGTGCGATGCGCTTGCGTTTATGTTCAGGCATGTAACTGAGCGTACGCATATTGTGCAGGCGGTCAGCTAGTTTGATGAACATCACGCGCACATCTTCGCCCATGGCAAGGAAGGTCTTGCGTAAAGTTTCAGCAACGATGTCTTCTTTGCGACCCAGCAGGGCAGGCGCAATGAGCGGCTCTTCTTCCACTCCGTTATCGCCATTCTCGGCGTGCTGGTCTCCGCGTGAAACGCGCGGAAGATGAGTCAACTTTGTTACGCCATCCACGAGCGCGGTGATCGTATCCCCAAAATCGCGGCGGATGTCTGCCAGTGTGATGGGCGTATCTTCCACCGTGTCATGCAGCAGCCCCGCAGCGATCACCTCCGGCGGCACTTTCAAGTCAGATAAAATACTGGCGACTGCGATGCAGTGATTAATATACGGTTCGCCCGAATGACGTTTTTGTTCGCGATGCGCTTCCTCCGCCACCCGATACGCGCGCTGTATCAACTCGCGGTCAGCGACGCTGAATGTTTCTGGGAGTTGCTCAAGAAGTTTCTCAAGCGGAATGGCAGTGGCAGTTGATTTCATGGCAGCCTATTTTAATTCATCTGTTTTTGTTTATAATTATATGGGAGTCATAAAAAATGACCGTTACAAATAATATCACAAGATTTTTGGATGCACATAAAGTAGCCTATGTCGCCCATGAGCTGCCTCACGAAAAACTTGGCGCTGTGGAAGTCGCACAGATGATGGGCGTTCCGCCTGAGCAGGTCTTCAAGACGATCGTGACCACGCGCGAAAAAAAGAAACCCGTGCTGGCGGTCATCCCCGGTCCCCGGGTTGTGGACTTAAAACTCCTGGCCTCTTTCCTCGCCGAGAAAAAAATATCCCTGCCCACCGAGCGCGAAGCCGAAGCGTTGACCGGTTTGCAGGCGGGCGGCATTTCTCCGCTGGCGTTGATCAACAAAGGCTTTCAAGTGGTAATTGATTCTGCCGCGCAGGGCTACGAGAAAATTTACATCTCAGGCGGTCAGCGCGGATTGGATATTCTATTGCCTGTCAGCGATCTGGCAAAACTAACCAATGCCCGCTTTGGAAATATCAGCAAGAAAGAGTAATTAACTCAAGTTGCCACCATTGCAAAATCGCCCTCATCCCCAGCCCTTCCCCCAAAGGGGAAGGGAGTCAGAGTCCCCTCTCCCTTTGGGAGAGGGCTAGTAGAACAACTTGATTAAGATGTAGGGTCAAGATAAGATGGACAGATGCCCAACAAAAAGCACAAAGTTCAGCTTGTAGAAACAGAACGCAGGAAACTGATAGCA